>NZ_JBSGDY010000180.1:0-11383 GCF_053602615.1 Micromonospora sp. NPDC004336 | reverse complement strand
GGCGCCCGCCGCGCTGCGGGCCGCCGGCCTGGCGCGCCGGCTGGGCGCGGCCGACGCCGGCGCCGTCGACGCCCTGGTCGCCGACCCGGCCCGCGACCCGGAGACGGGCGTGATCGGCGTCGACCAGCTACGCCGGGCGAGCCGGGCGATCGCCGCCCGGATCACGGAGCTGCTCGGCACGGGGCGGCACCCGCTGGTCCTCGGCGGCGACTGCGCGATCCTGCCGGGCATCCTGCAGGGGCTGCCCGCCGGCTTCGACCTCTGGTTCCTCGACGCCCACCTGGACTTCGAGGACGGGCGCACCTCGCCCACCGGCGAGGCGGCGGACATGGGCCTGTCCATCGTCACCGACCACGGGCCGGCGGGCGTCCTGGACCGGGAGGGGCCGCTGGTGGACCCCGACCAGGTGTACGTGCTGGGCCACCGGGCCGTCGACCGGGACGCCGGGGACGGGATGGAGGCCGTCCGGATCGACCCGGCCGTGCACCGGGTCCCGGCCGACCGGCTGCGCGGGCCCGACGCGGCGGCGACGGGCCGGGCCCTGGCCGTCGGCACGACGCCGACCTGGCTGCACCTCGACCTCGACGTACTCGACCCGGTCGTCCTGCCGGCGGTCAGCTACCCCGAGCCGGGCGGCCTGGACTGGGCCGACGTGACGGCGCTGGCCCGACCGCTGGTGCGCTCGGGCCGGCTGCTCGGGATGAGCGTCACCGACCTCAACGCCGACGAGGACCCCGACGGGCGCCACGCGGAGCGGATCGCGGAGGTCCTCGCCGAGCTGCTGGCCGACTGAGCCGGCCCTACGGCTCGGCGGCGGCGTGCGGCAGCCGGACGGTGAACACGGTCCGACCCGGCCGGCTGTCCAGCCCGACCGTGCCGTGGTGCGCCTCCACGACGGCGGCCACGATCGCCAGGCCCAGGCCGGTGCTGCCGTGCGCCCGGGACCGGGAGCTGTCGCCCCGGGAGAAACGCTCGAACACCTCGCCCCGCAGTTCCGGCGGCACGCCGGGGCCGTCGTCGGCGACGCTGAGCACGGCGGCGTCCCCGGCCAACCGCAGGGTGGTGGTGACGGTGGTCCCGGGCGGGGTGTGCACCCGGGCGTTGGCCAGCAGGTTCGCCAGCACCTGGTGCAGCCGCGCCGGGTCGCCGGTGGCCCGGATCAGGACGTCGGGCAGGTCCAGCAGCCAGTGCTGCTCCGGCCCGGCGACGCGGGCGTCGCTGACCGCGTCGACCACCAGCGCGGAGAGGTCCACCGGCTCGGCCGCGAGCGGACGGCCCGAGTCCAGCCGGGCCAGCAGCAACAGGTCGTCGACGAGGCTGGTCATCCGGGCGCTCTCGGACTCGACGCGGCGCAGCGCGTGGGCCACGTCGGGCGGCACCCCCTCCCGGCCGCGCCGGGCCAGCTCGGCGTACCCGCGGATGGCGGCCAGCGGGGTGCGCAGCTCGTGGCTGGCGTCGGCGACGAACTGGCGTACCCGCGTCTCGCTGGCCTGCCGGGCGGCGAGGGCGGCGGCGACGTGCCCGAGCATCCGGTTCAGCGCCGCGCCCACCTGCCCGACCTCCGTACGCGGGTCGGTGTCGGCGGCCGGGACCCGCACCGGCAGCGCCACCTCGCCCCGGTCCAGCGGCAGCTCGCTGACCCGGCCGGCGGTCGCGGCGACCCGGCGCAGCGGGCGCAGGGTGGCCCGCACGATCAGCGCGCCGGCCCCGCCGGCGACCAGCAGCCCGACGGTGGCCACGCCGGCCTGCGCGGCCACCATCCACCAGACGGTCTCCCGCACCCCCGACAGCGGCAACCCGAGGATTCGCACCGTGCCGTCCGGCCACTGCCGCGCCACCACCCGGTAGTCGCCGCGCTCCCCCACCTCCCGGGTGCGGGGCCGGCCGTCGGTGGGCAGGTCGGCCAGGCTCGCCACCTCGTCGACGCCGACGGCCTGCTCCTGCCGGTCGGCCAGCGTCCACGCCCGCACGACCCGGCCGTCGACCACCTCGGCGGTGAGGGTGCCGGGGGGCAGGCCGCGCGGGATCCGCGCGCCGGGCGCCGCGCCCGGCGGCTCGACCGGGGACGGCGCGCCGCGGCCCGGAGCGGCGCGCATCGGCACGAGCTGCTCGTCGACCCGGTCGACGAGGAACTGCCGCAGCGCGACCGTGGTGATCCCGCCGATGGCGACGCTGACCAGGGCCAGCAGGCCCACCAGGATGACCACCAGCCGGGCGCGCAGGGACAGGCCGGCCAGCCGGCGACGTGCCCGGCCGGCGGCCCGCTCACTCCGCCGGTCTGAGCACATACCCCGCGCCGCGCAGCGTGTGGATCATCGGCCGCCGCCCGGCGTCGATCTTCTTCCGCAGGTACGAGATGTAGAGCTCGACCACGTTGGCCTGGCCGCCGAAGTCGTAGTTCCAGACCCGGTCCAGGATCTGCGCCTTGCTCAGCACCCGGCGCGGGTTGCGCATGAGGTAGCGCAGCAGCTCGAACTCGGTGGCGGTGAGCGTGATCGACTCGCCGGCCCGGCGCACCTCGTGGCTGTCCTCGTCGAGGCTGAGGTCGCCGACGGTGAGCACGGCGTCCGGGCGGGCGGCGACGGCGAAGCCGGAGCGGCGCAGCAGCGCCCGCAGCCGCGCGATCACCTCCTCCAGGCTGAACGGCTTGGTGACGTAGTCGTCGCCGCCGACCGTCAGCCCGGCGATCCGCTCCTCGACCGCGTCCCGGGCGGTCAGGAAGAGCACCGGCACCGTCGGGGTCTGCTCGCGCAGCCGGCGCAGCACCTGGAAGCCGTCCAGGTCCGGCAGCATCACGTCGAGCACCACCGCGTCCGGCTGGAACTGCCGCGCCGCGCTCAGCGCCGACGTGCCGTCGCCCGCCGTACGCACCTGCCAGCCCTCGTAGCGCAGCGCCATCGACAGCAGGTCGGCCAGGTTCGGCTCGTCGTCGACCACCAGCACCCGGACCGGCTCGCCGTCCGGCCGGCGCAGCTCGACGCGGCCCGCTGCGGCCTGCCCCTCGGTCATCATGGCCCCCATGGTGGGACGCCCGGCTGTGGCCGGCTTGTGGGCCACCTGTGCGTCGGCTGTGCGCGCCCGCGCCGCCGGTCGGCCGGTCTCCGCGTCCGCCGCCGACCGCCGTCGCCGCTGACCGCCGTCGCCGCCGGTCAGCCGACCGGCCCCGGTCGGCGCCGGCCGCCGTCGCCCGGTCGGGCGGACGGTGCGGGCCGGTCGGCGCTCACTCGGTCATGCCCACCGGGTAGGTGTGCACGAAGCGCATCGTCCACGTGTCGCCGCCGGCGGGGTGCTCCCGCTCGTAGAGGTGGTCGGGCCCGCCCGGACCGGCCGCCCCGTCGGGATGGCGCAGGACCCAGCGCGCCGGCGGGGCGCCGTCGGGCTCGGCGGGCAGCGCCCGGACGAGGTCGTGTGCCGGGCCGCCGACGAAGCGTACGGTCACCTCACCCATCCGCGCGCCCCCTCCCGGGCGACCGACACCGGCCCCGGCTCGCAAGCTACCGCAGCCGGCGTGGGCGCCGCCCGGATCCGGCCCCGGTTTGCCCTGATCGGAGGCCGGGTACGGGCACCGGAAGCGACACGACGGGCGCCCGGGGACGGGCGGTGACGGCAGACGAGGAGCGGTCGATGAGGACGCTGGACGGGCGGTACCGGCTCGAACAGCGCATCGGCATCGGCGGCATGTCGGAGGTCTGGCGGGCCCACGACGCGGTGCTGGACCGGCCGGTCGCGGTGAAGGTGATGTCCCCCGGCCAGGAGGGGCAGGACACCTCCGTCGAGCGGATCCGCGCGGAGGCGCGCTCCGCCGCCCGGCTGGTGCACCCGAACGTGGCCAGCGTGCACGACTTCGGCACCTGCTCGACGCTGCCCGGCGGGAACGTGCCCTACATCGTGATGGAGCTGGCCGAGGGCGAGACGCTCGCGGCGCACCTGCGGGCCGGGCCGCTGGACTGGCGGATCGCCGTCCGGGTCTGCGCCGAGGTGAGCGCCGCCCTGGCCGCCGCCCACGCGCACGGCATCGTGCACCGCGACGTGAAGCCGGCGAACGTCATCCTGACCCCGGCCGGCGTCAAGGTGCTTGACTTCGGCATCGCCACCCCGTCGGGCACGCCGGACCGCTCGCCGGAGGGGATCGTGGTGGGCACGCCGGCCTACCTCGCGCCGGAGCAACTGGAGCGGGCGCCCGCCACCCCCGCCGCCGACATGTACGCCCTCGGCGTGCTGCTCTACTACTGCCTGAGCGGCCGGCTGCCGTACGAGGCGGGCACGACGACCCAGCTCCTCGGCGCCCGGCGGCGGGAGGCCCCGCGACCGTTGCCGGAGATCGACGGGTTGCCGCCCGAGGTGGCCGAGCTCTGCGCGCGCTGCCTGGCCGACGACCCGGCGCGGCGGCCGACCAGTCTCGTGGCGGCGCTGCTGCTGGCGGAGGCGGTGGACGCCCGGGTGTACGTGCCGATGGGGCAGCCGCTGGCGCCCCGGCAGCGGGTCGGCCCGGTGTCGCCGTGGACCCTGCGGGCGGCGACCGAGGCCACCGAGGCGGCCCCCCTGCCGGACTGGTCCACCCGCGCCGGCTGAGTCGGTCCGGGGTCGTCTCCGGCCCTGCGGCCCACCGTCGGCACCCCACGGGTCCGGCCGTCACCTGCGGTTTCACCGACCGGGGGTCGGGTAGCCGGGCGGGTGAGTGAACGGGAGGAACGCGATGCCGGAATCGAGCTCCTGGCTGAACGAGACGGCCACCGCGACCGCCGAGGGCGGCCACGTACGCACCGACGACGGGGGGCTCTCCACGGCCCTGGCGTCCCCGTTGGCACCGCACTGCTCGGGCCTGACGCCGGAGCAGCTGCTCGCCGCCGCCTTCGCGTCCTGCCTGCACCACGCGGCGGTGGAGGCGGCCGGTGAGATCACCGACGAGGCGCACACCGTGCAGGTACGCGCCGAGGCCAAGCTCGGCCGCGACGACGACGGCCGGTACCGGGCCGACGTGCACGCCTCGATCTCGTCGGCCGGGCTCACCCGCCAGCAACTGGCCGAGCTGGTCGAGCACGCGGACCGGCTGTGGCCGTTCTCCAGCGGCGACGCGAGCCGGCACCGGCTCACCGTGACCCCCGCGGAGAACGGCCGGCACTGACGCGCCGCCGACGGCCGGCCGCCCGGCGACCATCTGGTGGGGTCCGGGCCGGCCCTGTCGGTCGACCCCCGGGGTCGGCCGGTCGGACGGGGGGCGCGTCGGCCGTCCGGTGGAGGGCGACCGTCGAGCGAGGCCCTCATCCCAAGATCGACTCTTCGCCCGTTTCGGTGCTGTTTATCGGACATGAGGGAAACAACCGACAGGAGAGCTACGCGCGGTTGGTGGTCTGGCGGGCGTAATGGGGGCGCGGATCGGCGCAAATTGTGGCGCATGCCACCAACCACGCCGATGGCAAGCCGCGCTCCTCTTTCTAGCCTCGGCGGGTGCACCCCGACGACCCCTCCGACCAGAAGCTGACCCAGGATCGGCCGGCCACCGGTGCGACCGACCCCGCCTCGACCGAACGGACGATCGGCCGGCACCGCGCCCCCGACCGGGCGCGCCGCTCCGGGCGGGCACTGCTCGCCTCGACCCCCGTGCGGGTCGCCCTGGCCACCGGGGTGACCTGCTGCCTCGGCGCGGCCGCGTTCGCCGGCACGCGGGGCGACACCGACGCGCCACGGGAGCCCGTGGCGGAGGCGGTGGCCGAACGGGCCGGCACGGACGAGCGCGCCTCCCGGTCCCTGGACCGGGCCGCCTCCCCCGTGGCCAGCCCCAGCCCGACGCCGAAGCCGACCCCCTCGGCCACCCGCAAGGCGCCGCGCAAGCCGGCCAAGCCGGCCCGCCCCCGCCCGGTCGCCGGGCTGACCCAGGCGCAGATGGACAACGCGAAGACCATCGTCGACGTGGGCGTCGAGCTGAAGATGCCCCGCCGCGCGATGGTGGTCGCCGTGGCCACCGCCATGCAGGAGAGCAACCTCTACAACCTCGCCAGCGACGTGCTCCCGGAGTCCCGGAGCTACCCGCACCAGGGCAGCGGCTCCGACCACGACTCGGTCGGCCTGTTCCAGCAGCGCCCGAGCAGCGGCTGGGGCACCGTACGCGAGCTGATGCGCCCCTCGTACGCCGCCCGCGCCTTCTACGAGGCGCTGCGCGAGGTCCCCGGCTGGCAGGAGATGAGCGTGGCCGCCGCGGCCCAGGCCGTGCAGGTCTCGGCCTTCCCCGACGCGTACGCGCGGCACGAGGAACGGGCCACGACGGTCGTCGCCGCGCTGACCTGAGCCGGCCGCGCAGGCTGTCGCGCCGCACGGCCGTCGCCGGGGTGCCCCGGCGACGTGCGCCGCGCGGTCGACGTCAGCGGATCCCGGCCCGGCCGCCCGGCGGCTCGGTCGACGCCTCGGCGCCACCTCCGGCGGCGATCCGGGTCGCCGGCACCCCGGCCGCGGCGGTCGGGGTGTCCGCCGGCACCGGCTCGACGGTCAGGCCGCTGAGGATCTGGTCCGCCCGGGCCTCGCGCCGCCGTCGGGCGTACAGCGCCGCCTCGAAGTCCCGCCGGGCCTGCACCGCCTCGGCGTAGACCTGCTCGCGCAGCTGCCGGGCCTCCTCCCGGGCGGCGTCGAGCTCGAAGCGCGCCTGGGCCAGGATGTCGGCGGCCTCGCGCTCGGCGTGCGGGACCGCGCGCGGGCCCACCGCGCGGTCGCCGAGGTCGAGCCGCTGGAGCAGGCCGCACAGCGCCGTCGCCTCGTCGCGGATCTCGTCCCACTCCCGCCCGGCCCCGGCGGCGCCCTCCGCCCTGGCCGCGAGCCGGGTCAGCCGGATGCCGAGCTGGTCCAGGCAGGAGTCGACCTGCCGCTGGTCGTAGCCGGTCTCAACGACGGAGAACCTCATACTGTCGCCCCCCAGGCAGCTGGTATTTCTTCCCCACCTGGATCCTCCGGCGCGGGCGGCGACCGCCGGGGTGGTTCGGGAAAAATGTTCAGCATGCGGGCGCGGGGCGCCCACGCGGGGCGGCGGGCGGCGGGTCAGGTGCGCTTCGGCAGCACGACCACCCGACCGAAGAACTCGTCGATGCGGCGCACCACGTCGTTGAAGTCGTCCAGGTCGATCGGCTTGGTGACGTACGCGTTGGCCTGGAGCGTGTAGCTGCCCACGATGTCGGTGTCGGCGTTGGAGGTGGTCAGCACGACGATCGGGATCGTGCGCAGGTCCTCGTCGCCCTTGACCGCCCCGAGCACCTGCCGCCCGTCCATGCGCGGCATGTTGAGGTCGAGCAGGATGACGTCGGGGCGGCGGGCCTCGGTGTGCCGGCCCTCGCGACGCAGGAACTCCATCGCCTCCTGGCCGTCGCTGACCACGTCGATGACCTTGTCGACGTCGGAGTCCGCGAGGGCTTCCTCGATCATCAGCACGTCACCCGGGTCGTCGTCCACCACCAGGATGCGAACCGGACTCGGGCTCTCTGCGCGCATCACTACCTGCTTCGTGTCGCTGGAACGAAGGGCCGCGGGGCCCTCGATGCTGGCGGGGAAATCTAGCCCATCACCCGGCGGCCTGCGCCGTCGGGTCGGCTATGTCGGGTTCATACCTCAGCACGTCGGCCAGCCCGGTGACCTGGAGCACCCGGTCGACCCGGCCGCTGGCGCCGGTGACCCGCAGCCAGCCGCCGTCGGCGGCGACGCGGTTGTCGCCCCGGACGAAGGCGGCGATCCCGGTGGAGTCACAGAAGGCGAGCTCGGTCAGGTCGACCAGCAGACGCCGCTCGCCCCCGTCGACCAGCCGGTCGATCACGGCGTTGAGCTCGGGGGCGCTGCTCAGGTCGAGCTCGCCCGCCAGCCGCAGGCGCGTCCCCCCGCCGTGGCGATCGGCGTACGTGACGGTGAACGTCACCGTGGTCCCCTTCGCTCCACCGCAGGCGGATGCTTGCAGTGGAGCAAGTATAAGCAGGGGCGTGGGCCGCCACCGCACCGGCGCTCACCGCGAGGCGGCGCCGCCACGCGCGGCGACCGACGAGCCGGCCGCTGCCAGGAACCGGGCCGCGCGCGGAAAGTCGCGCAGGACCCGCCCGTAGTGTTCCAGAGTCAGCCCCAGCGCGGCGGCCGGCACCCCGCGGCTGGTGAGAATCTCCACCATCCAGTCGACGAACTCGGTGAACAGCGAGCCGTCGTCGACATAGAGCGCGGCGCCCAGGAAGTCCACGATGTATCCGAGGTCGCTGACGGTGGAGTCGAGCTGCGCGGGCGTGTAGTCGCGCGTCGCCGGGACGCGTTCCCGCAGGTCCGCCAGCGCCCCGTCGATCAGCTCGCCGCGCCGCTTCGCCAGGCTCGCGTACTCGTCGTCGGCCAGGTGGGACAGCTCCGCCGGCGGGGGCCGGCGCAGCGCGCGCTCGTCGGCGACCAGGTCGGCGGCGGACGGCGCGTCGGGCGCCCAGGCCACACCGAGCCGACGCGCCCAGCGCCCGTCCGCGCCGAAGCCGCGGCCACCGACCACCACGGGCACGTCCGAGCGCCGGCACGCCTCGATCATGCGGTGCGCGTGCGGCAGCCGCATCGGAAGCGCGCAGGCCAGGGCGACCGCGTCCGCGTCGTGCCGGTGCAGGTACGACACCAGGTGCGCGGCGGGGACGCTCGCGCCGAGGAACGTGACGTGCCAGCCCCGCAGCCGCAGCACCTCGGCGACCAGCCGGGGCGGCAGGGCGTGCCACTCGCCGTCCATGCACGCCACCACGACCCGCCCCCGGTGCGGGCGCGGGTTCGCGTACGCGGCGACCGCCGCGACCACCCGCTCGCTGATGTGCGTCGCCGCGTGCTCCTGGGCCACGCTCCACTCGTTGCGCGCCCACCGCTCCCCCACCTCGGCCTGCGCCGGGGCGACCAGGTCGAGCAGGACGCGCTCGGCCGGCACGCCGGCGGTGAGCAGCCCGGTGGCGACCTCGATGGCGGAGTATTCGTCCGCCTCCTGGAGGCAGTGCAGGTAACCGGCCCAGGCGCCGGCCGGGGTGGCCTCGGTGGTCGGTGCGGTCACGGGGCCTCCCTGGCGTCGACGTTCTCGGTGGGGCTGGGCACGGCGTGCAGGTGCCGGGGCGTACGCCCGCCCGGGCCCGTCGCGCGCAGCGCGAGCACGGCGATGTCGTCGTGGTCGCCGTGGGCGAGCCAGTCGCAGGTGACCTGCTCGACGCGCTCGGCGAGGGCGGGGGCGGGCATCCGCTGGCAGCCGGCGACCGCGTGTACCAGCCGGTCGGGGCCGAACTGCTCGGTGCCGCGGCGACCGCCGCGCGCCTCGGTGACCCCGTCGCTGTAGAGCAGGCACGTCTCGCCGGGCTCCAGCCGCACCGTCACCTCACCGATACGCGGGTCGGGAACCACGCCGACCAGCATGCCGGACAGCGGCACGGTCTCCACCTCGCCGGAGTCGCGCAGCACCAGCGGCGGCAGGTGGCCGCCACCGGCCATGGTCAGGATGAGGCCGCCCTCCCGCTGCGGCCGCACCACGCCCAGCACGATGGTGGCGAACCGGCCCTGGCCCTGCGCCTGAGTGGTCTCCAGCAGCGCGTCGTTGAGCAGCTTCAGCAGCCGCCCGGGCTGCGACTCGACGCGGTGCAGCGCCTGCAGGCACTGGCGGAGCTGGCCGGTGAAGACCGCCGCCTCGACGCCCTTGCCGGAGACGTCGCCGAGGAAGAAGACCGACCCGCCGTCGGCCAGCCGGTGCGAGCCGTAGAAGTCGCCGCCGATGCGCAGACCGGCCTGGGCCGGCCGGTAGGCGGTGCCCCACTGCACCCCGACGGCCTCGGCCGGCTCCACCGGCACCAGGCTCGCCTGGAGGGTGTCGGCCACCTCCGCCTGGTCGCGGTAGAGCAGGGCCGTGGTCAGCGCGGCGCCGGCCCGCGCCGCGAAGGCCCGCACCAGGGAGGTGTCGGCCTCGTCGTACCACCGGGTGGCGCGCCGGGCGACCAGCAGCACACCGGCCGGCGCGTCCCGGCCCGGCAGCGGCACCACCCGGGCGCACGCCTCGGCGGCGGCCAGGCCGGGCAGCCACCCGGCCGCCACCGCCTGCTCGACCAGCCAGTCGAGGGTGTGCGGCTCCCCGCCGTCGAGCCCCTGGGCGATCGCCTCGGGCAGGTCGACGGCGGGCAGGACGCCGCTGTCGACGGCGGGCCCGTCGTCGTCGGCGCGGGTGGCCCGCCACCAGCGCGCCCGCCCGGAGCGGGGCGCCAGCACCAGCACCGCCACCTCGGCCAGGGTCGGCACGGCGAGCCGGACCACCGCCGCGGCGGCCCGGTCGGGGTGCAGCGGGTTGCCGAGCTTCTCGCCGACCACGGCCAGGAACGCCGAGCGGGCCCGCTCGGCGAGCAGCGCGTCGGCGCGCGTGACGCTGTCGGTGACGTCCTCCACGTACCAGCAGCAGCGGGCCGCCGACAGCGAGACCTGCCGGGCGCGCAGGCGGCGGTCGTGGTGGGTGAAGTCGCCGGCGACCGCGAGGCCGGGAATGCCCGCCGCCGCGAGCAGCTCGCCGACGGTGACCTCGGGCAGCAGCCGCTCCGCCACGGGGCTGACGTGCCGCACGACGCCCTGGGCGTCGCACACGACGAGGCCCTCGCGGAAGTGCTCGACGACCTCGGACCAGTCCGGGGTCGTCCGCTCGCGGTCGGGGGAGAGCGCGGGCAGCGGAGGCGTCGACGCGGGTGCGTGGCCGGACCGCGCCGGGGCCCGTGCGCTCGGCGTGGAGATCCGCCCGTCGCCGGGATCCCAGTCCCGCACGTCGGCAGCAGTCACCAGTTGAGCCCCACTCCTTCTCGACACCCGTGCCGCGCCGGAAACGGCGCCCGTGGTCACGTCCTTCCACCCACCCTACGCCGGTGCGCCCCCGACGCCACCTGACGGCGTCGGCGCAGCGGGCGGCGCGTGCCCGGCGGCGGCGCGCGCCGGTTGTTACGATCCCCTCGGCCCGGCCCGACCGGCAGAACTGCGGAAAGGCGTGATCGTGCTGTCCCATGGGAGTCAACCCGAGACGACTCCGCTGAGCATGACCGTCGACCGGTCAGACCCGGAGGCTCCGCTCATCCGGGTCGGCGGCGACCTCGCCTACACGACCGCCGCGCCCCTGCGCGCCGAGATCGACCGGGCGATCGCGGACGCCCCACCCGCCCTCGTGCTGGACTTCGGCGACCTGCTCTTCATCGACAGCACCGGGCTCGGCGTGATCGTGCACGCCTGGCGCGAGGGTCAGCAGGCCGGCACCGCCCTCCGGCTGCGCGGGGTGCCCCGCTTCCTGGCGACGATCCTCGACATGACCGGCGTCACCGGCCTGCTCGGCCGGCCGCTGGGCGACGGCCTGGCCGCGCGCCCCGGCCCCACCGGGCAGCCCGCCGGCACGGCCTGACAC
>NZ_JBSGDY010000179.1:0-11411 GCF_053602615.1 Micromonospora sp. NPDC004336 | reverse complement strand
CGCGGCGACGACCACGCGGGGCAGCGCCCACGGCGCGGCCGGGTCGAGGCGCGACGCGGCGCCGGCCGGGTCGACGCGCAACGCGGCGCCGGCCGGGTCGACGCGCGACGCGGCGCCGGCCGGACCGGCGGGTGGATGCCCGGCGGGCGCGACGGGCCCTTCGGGGCGCCGCTGGTCGGCGCGGCGGCCGAGGGCGGTCACCACTCGATGCCCTTCTGGCCCTTCTGGCCGGCGTCCATCGGGTGCTTGACCTTGGTCAGCTCCGCGACCAGGTCGGCGGCGTCGACCAGGCGCGGGTCGGCGTCCCGGCCGGTGATGACGACATGCTGGAAGCCGGGGCGGTTCGCCAGGGTCTCGACCACCTCGCCGACGTCCACCCAGCCCCACTTCATCGGGTAGGTGAACTCGTCGAGCACGTACAGGCCGTAGCGCTCGGCGGCCAGGTCACGCTGGATCTGCCGCCAACCCTCCAGGGCGTCGGCGGCATGGTCGGCCTCGCCGCCACGCTGGATCCAGGACCAGCCCTCACCCATCTTGTGCCAGGCGACCGGGGCGCCCTGGCCGGTGCGCTCGTGCACCTCGCCGAGGGCGCGGAAGGCGTTCTCCTCGCCGACCCGCCACTTGGCGCTCTTGACGAACTGGAACACCCCGATCGGCAGCCCGGCCGTCCAGGCGCGCAGCGCCAGCCCGAACGCGGCCGTCGACTTCCCCTTCATCTGTCCCGTGTGTACGACCAGCAGCGGCCGGTTGCGCCGCTGCCGCGTGGTCAGCCCGTCGGCGGGCACCTGGGACGGCTTCCCCTGCGGCATCAGGCAACACTCCTGTTCTCCCCACCACCGTCAGCGCCGCCGCCGGTGGCGGCGCTGGCAGTGGCGGCGGCGGTGGGGCCGGCGGCGGCGGTCGCGGTCGGGGTGTAGGTGGTCTCGGCGATCTTGGTAGGTAATGGCCCCTGTGGGGGCCATTTCTCGCCAAGATCTGCAGCGGACCGGCCGTGCGAGGCGCGGCCGGACACCGGCGCGGGAGCGGGCGCCGGGCAGCCGGACACCGACGCGGGAGCGGCACGGCCGGACACCGACGCGGGCGCAAGACGGCCGGACGCCAGGGCGGGGGTGGGGCGGCCGGTGGTGGCGAGGGTGGTGAGGGGGGCGGTGGCCACCTCGTCGAGGCGGTGGTGGACGGCGCCCAGTTGGGCGGCGAGGCGGCGCGCCAGGCCGAGGCGCACCGGACCGCTCTCGCAGTCGACGACGACGCACGGCGCCCCGGTCGCGGCCAGCACGCCCGCCGCGCGGGCCGCCCGGTCGAGCGGGCGGTCGCCGGTGGTGGCCCGGCCGTCGGTGACGACCAGCACCAGTGGGCGGCGGCGCGGGTCGCGCAGCCGTTCGATCCGCAGCAGGTCGGCGGCGGCGAGCAGCCCTTCGGCCAGCGGGGTACGCCCGCCGGTGGGCAGCTCGGCCAGCCGGGTGGAGGCGGCGAGCACCGACGAGGTGGCCGGCAGCAGGGTCTGCGCGGCGGCGCCCCGGAAGGCGACCACGGCGACCTTGTCCCGGCGCTGGTAGGCGTCGGTGAGCAGGGCGAGCACCGCTCCCTTGACGGCGGCCATCCGGGTGCGGGCGCCCATCGAGCCGCTCGCGTCGACCACGAAGAGCACGAGGTTGCCCTCGCGTCCCTCGCGGACGGCTTCGCGGACGTCCTCGGGGCGCAGGCGCAGCGGCCCGGCGACGCGACCCCGGGCGTTCTGGCGCGGGGCGGCGGCCCGGACGGTCGCGGGCAGGTGCAGCGCGCCGGCGCGGCCCGCCGGCACCCGCGCCCCGGTGGTGCGGCCCCGCCCGGTGCGGGCCCGGGAGCGCCGGCCGGGCACCCCGTCGCCGACCCCGGGCGCCGTGAGCAGTCGCGCCCTCAGCCCTTGCCGGGGTACGGCCACGACCTGCCCGGCGTCGGGCCGGCCGTTTCCCGGTCGGGCCCGGCCGGGGGTGTCCTCGTCCGTGTCGCTCCCGCCGGCGCCACGCGGGCCGGCCGGGGAATCCCGCCCGGGCATGGAGCCGCCGCCGCCGGAGCGGTCCGCCCAGTCGCCGCCGCCGGAGCGGTCCGCCCAGTCGCCCTCGCCGGGGCGGTCCGCCCAGTCGCCGCGACTCGGCCGGTCCGCCCAGTCGCCCGGCCGGTCCACCCAGTCGCCGCCCGGCCGATCCGCCCAGTCGCCGCCACTCGGCCGATCCGGCCACGCGCCGTCGCCGCCGTCCCGGCCCGGGTCGCCGTCGCGGCCGGGCCCGTGGGCGGCCTCGCCGTGCCCGCCGGCACCCGCGTCCCCGCCGGCCGGCGCGGAACCACCGGCGTCACCGTCGGGCGGGGCGCCGTCCGGACCGCCGTTCGGGCCGCCGCCCTGCGGGCCGGAGCCCGGACCGCCGCCGGATCCGCCCGGCTCGTCGCCGGGGTCGTCGTCGCGGGCCCGGTCCAGGGCCTCGTCCAGGCGCTTCTCGTCGAGTTCGGGGGCGTCGAACGGGTTGCGGCGGCGGCGGTGCGGCAGGGCCAGCCGGGCGGCGACCCGTACGTCCTCCGCCGTGACCGCGTCCCGGCCGTGCCAGGCGGCGTGCGCGAGCGCCGTACGGGCGGTGACGATGTCGGCGCGCATGCCGTCCACGTCGAACGCGGCGCACACCTCGGCGATCTGGCGCAGCGCGGCGTCGGGCAGCAGCACGTGCGCCAGCCGCTGCCGGGCGATCGCCACCCGGCGGGCCACCTGCGCGTCGGCGTCGGCCCAGCGGGCGGCGAACCCGGCCGGGTCGGCGTCGGCGGCGAGCCGGCGGCGGACCACCTCGACGCGTACGGCCGGGTCGCGGCTGGCGCCGACCTCGACGGTGAGCCCGAACCGGTCGAGCAGTTGGGGGCGCAGCTCCCCCTCCTCCGGGTTCATGGTGCCGACCAGCAGGAACCGCGAGGCGTGGCTGACCGAGACGCCCTCGCGCTCGACGTGGCAGCGGCCCATCGCGGCGGCGTCGAGGAGCAGGTCGACGAGGTGGTCGTGGAGCAGGTTGACCTCGTCGACGTAGAGCACGCCGCGGTGGGCGGCGGCGAGCAGTCCCGGTTCGAAGGCGCGTACGCCCTCGCCGAGGGCCTTCTCCAGGTCGAGCGAGCCGACCACCCGGTCCTCGGCCGCGCCGACGGGCAGCTCCACCAGCCGGGCGGGGTGCCGCTCGGCGGCCGCCCCGGCCGGATGCGGGCCGTCCGGGCAGGACGGGTCGGGGGCGGCCGGGTCGCAGGCGAAGCGGCAGCCGGCCACCCGGTCGACGGGCGGCAGCAGCGCCGCGAGGGCCCGTACGGCCGTGGACTTGGCGGTGCCCTTCTCGCCGCGTACGAGCACCCCGCCGATCGCCGGGGAGACCGCGTTGAGCAGCAGCGCCAGGCGCATGTCGTCCATGCCCAGCACGGCGCTGAACGGGTAGGTGGTCATGAGCGGTCCTCCAGGTCACCCTCGCTGGCCAGGTACGTCTCGCGGAGCCGGTCGAGGGTGGCCGGCTCGGGCTCGGCCCACAGGCCCCGGTCGGCCGCCTCCAGCAGCCGCTCGGTGATGCCGCGCAGCGCCCACGGGTTGGACCGCTCCAGGAACTCCCGGGTGGTCTCGTCGAAGACGTACGCGGCGGCGAGGTGCTCGTACATCCAGTCGTCGACGACCCCGGCGGTGGCGTCGTAGCCGAACAGGTAGTCGACGGTGGCGGCCAGCTCGAAGGCGCCCTTGTAGCCGTGCCGGCGCATCGCGGCGATCCACTTCGGGTTGACCACCCGGGCCCGGAACACCCGGCGGGTCTCCTCGCCCAGGGTGCGGGTGCGCACGTCGTGCGGCATCGCCGAGTCCCCCACGTACGCGGCCGGGGCGGCGCCGGTGAGGTGGCGGACCATCGCCACCATCCCGCCGTGGTACTGGAAGTAGTCGTCGGAGTCGACGATGTCGTGCTCGCGGGTGTCCTGGTTCTTGACGGCCACGGCGATCCGGGCGAAGGAGCGTTCCATGTCGGCGCGCGCCTCCCGCCCGTCCAGCCCCCGGCCGTAGGCGTAGCCGCCCCAGACGGCGTACACCTCGGCGAGGTCGGCGTCGCTGCGCCAGTTGCGGGCGTCGATCAGCGGCAGCAGCCCGGCCCCGTACGCGCCCGGCTTGGAGCCGAAGACGCGGGCGGTGGCGCGCCGCTCGTCGCCGTGCTCGGCGAGGTCGGCGGCGACGTGGGCGCGGACGAAGTTCTGCTCGGCGGGCTCGTCCAGGGCGGCGACCAGCCGCACCGCGTCGTCGATGAGCGCGACCACGTGCGGGAAGGCGTCGCGGAAGAAGCCGGAGATGCGCACGGTCACGTCGACGCGGGGGCGGCCCAGCTCGGCCGTCGGCACCACCTCGACGCCGGTGACCCGGCGGGACCGGTCGTCCCAGGTGGGACGGCAGCCGAGCAGCGCGAGCACCTCGGCGACGTCGTCGCCCTGGGTACGCATGGCGCTGGTGCCCCAGACGGTGAGCCCGACGGAGCGCGGGTACTCGCCGGTGTCGGCCAGGTGCCGGGCGAGCAGCGAGTCGGCCAGCGCGACGCCGACGTCCCAGGCGTTGCGGCTGGGGATGGCCTTCGGGTCGACGGAGTAGAAGTTCCGGCCGGTGGGGAGCACGTTGACCAGGCCCCGGGTGGGCGAGCCGGACGGGCCGGGCGGCACGAAGCGCCCGTCGAGCGCGCCCACCACCCGGTCGATCTCGTCGGTCGTGCGGTCCAGCCGGGGCACCAGCTCGGTGGCGGCGAAGCGGAGCACGGCGGCGGCGTCGGGTACGGCCCGGCCGGTGACCTCCTCGACCACGGCGTCGACCTTGTCGGCGTCCCAGCCGAGGGTCTCCATGCCGACGACCAGCCGGCGGGCGAGGCCCTCGATCAGGTCGACGGCGTCGGCGGCGGTGCCGGCGGGACCGTCGACGGTGTCGGTCAGCGCCTCGGGCAGCGCCAGCCGCCGCCCCGGCTCGGCGAGCAGCGCCTGCTCGTCCAGCCCGTACGCGGCGGCGAGTGCCTGGCGCAGACCGGGCAGGGCGCGGGCGCCACCCCAGACCTGCGGGGCGCGCAGCACGGCGAGCACGAGGTTGACGCGGGGCTCGCCGGTGGGCGCGGCGGCGAGGACGTGCAGGCCGTCGCGGATCTGCACGTCCTTGACCTCGCACAGGTAGCCGTCGAGGTGCAGCACGAAGTCGTCGAAGTCGTCGGCGGCGGGCATGTCCTCGGTGTGCAGGTCGTGGTGCAGCTCGGCGGCGCGGACGAGGTCCCAGATCTGGGCGCGCACGGTGGGCACCTTCGCCGGGTCGAGCGCCTGCACGGTGGCGTACTCGTCGAGGAGCTGTTCCAGCTTCGCCAGGTCGCCGTACGTCTCGGCGCGGGCCATCGGCGGCACCAGGTGGTCGACGACGACGGCGTGCGCGCGGCGCTTGGCCTGGGTGCCCTCGCCGGGATCGTTGACGATGAACGGGTAGACCAGCGGCAGGTCGCCGAGGACGGCGTCGGGGGCGCAGTCGGCGGCCAGCCCGAGGCCCTTGCCGGGCAGCCACTCCAGGGTGCCGTGCTTGCCCAGGTGCACCACGGCGTCGGCGCCGAAGCCACCGTCGGCGGCGGGCGCGGCGAGCCAGCGGTACGCGGCCAGGTAGTGGTGGCTCGGCGGCAGGTCCGGGTCGTGGTAGATGGCGATGGGGTTCTCGCCGAAGCCGCGCGGCGGCTGGATCAGCAGCACCACGTTGCCGAAGCGCAGCCCGGCGAGCACGATGTCGCCGCCGTCGGTGTAGAGCCCGCCGGGCGGCTCCCCCCAGTGGGCGAGCATCCGCTCCCGCAGCTCCGCCGGCGCCTGCGCGAACCAGCGCCGGTACGTCTCCCCCGGCACCCGTGCCTCGGCGGCGGCGAGCTGTTCCGGGGTGAGCCACTCGACGTCGTGTCCCCCGGCGGCGATGAGGGCGTGGATGAGCCCGTCCCCGTCGTCGGGCGTCGGGGCGTCGCCGAGGTCGTAGCCGGCCTCGGCCAGGGCGGCGAGCAGCCGCACCGCCGAGGCCGGGGTGTCCAGGCCGACTGCGTTGCCGACCCGGGAGTGCTTCGTCGGGTAGGAGCTGAGCACGACCGCGAGCCGCTTCTCGGCGTTGGGCACGTGCCGCAGCCGGGCGTGCCGCACGGCGGTGCCGGCGACCCGGGCGGCCCGCTCCGGGTCGGCGACGTAGCTGGAGAGCCCGTCGGCGTCGATCTTCTTGAACGAGAACGGCACGGTGACGATCCGGCCGTCGAACTCGGGGATCGCCACCTGCATGGCCGCGTCCAGCGGGGACAGCCCGGCGTCGCTGGCGGCCCACTGCTCGCGGGTGCTGGTGAGGCAGAGCGCCTGGATCACCGGCACGTCGAGGGCGGCGAGCGCGCCCACGTCCCAGGCGTCCTCGTCGCCGCCGCCGGAGGCGTCGGCGGCGACCGCGCCGCCGGCGGCGAGCACGGTGACCAGCAGGGCGTCGCAGCGGCCGAAGAGCCCGAGCGGTCCGGCGCCGGCGGTGAGGCCGCGCAGCGAGCCGCAGTAGATCGGCAGGGGGTTGCCGCCGGCCGCGTCGACGGCGTCGGCGAGGGCGTCGACGAAGCCGGTGTTGCCGGCGAGGGCGTGCGCCCGGTAGAAGACGATCCCGACGGTCGGTCGGCCCGGGCGCGCCGGGCGGTCGCCGTGCACGCCGTAGGTGGGGGTGGGCGCGGGCGCGGCGAACCCCTCGCCGGTGAGCAGCACCGTGTCGGAAAGGAAGCGGGCTAGCTGGGCGAGGTTCTCCGGCCCGCCCTCGACCAGGTAGGCCAGGGCCCCGGTGGCCACCCCGGAGGCCACCGTGGACGCCGCCATCAGCTCCGCGTCCGGCACGGCCTCGCCGCCGAGCACGACCGTCGGCACGCCGGAGGCGAGCACCGCGGCCAGCCCGTCCGGCCACGCCTGCCGGCCGCCGAGCAGGCGTACGACGGCGAGGTCGACGCCGTCGAGCAGCGCGGGTACGGCGTCGGCGGCGACCCGGGCGGGGTTGGCGAGCCGGTAGTCGGCGCCGCTGGCGCGGGCGGCGAGCAGGTCGGTGTCGGCGGTGGAGAGCAGCAGGATGCGCACGAATGGCTCCGGAGAGTGACGCCCGGGTCGGCGCGGGGGCGACCGGGGCGAAGGCGAGGGGTGGGCGCGGTTCAGCGGTGCCGGCGGGCCGGGTGACGGCTCAGCGGCGGGCCGGCGGGGTGGCGCGGCCCGGTGCGGGCGTCAGGGACGGGCGACGCGGGCGCGGCGCGCGGCGGAGCGATCGGCGGACACGACGCGGCCGACGGCGGGCAGGACGCGGCCGAGAGTGGGCACGGCGCCGCTGGCGGCACGGCCGAGGGCGGGCACACGACGGCGCGCGGCGCGGCGGCCGGGCGAGGTCGCGGGGATGCGGCTGCCCGTCGGCGCGCTGGCACGGCCGGGCACGATGCGACGATGATCGTCGATGGCGGAGACGCGGTGCGTCATCGGGTCCTCCTCGGGTGTCCACGCCCTGGGGTCACTCCCGACGGCCGAAGTATCCTGGCTCCCGGATCGACGCTCACCCCCGGTCTTCCAACCGCGCACGCACGGCCGTGACTCACGAGGGGGGATCACTCCCCGGTGACAGTGGCGGGACCGCGCCGGAATCGCACCGGCTTCCTTCACTGCCGTCAGGCCGCGAATGCTGCCACACCCCCGGGCCGCCGGTCAACGCCACCCCATCCGGCCACGAGGGAGCGACGATCGATCGAACGCCGACGATCGAGCGTTCGGGGTGGTGCGCGATTCCGCAATGTCGCCGGTCGATGGCTCGGCGATTCGCGCCAGGCCGGCTCCGCGCTCCCGGGAAAGGCGTCCCGGCCGCGCCCGCGAGCAGGCCGTCCGCCGCCCGACGCGGTCGGCTCGTCGGGACCGGTCCGCCCTTCCCACCAGGCGCGGCGCGGCGCTCGGGCGGCGGCTCCACGTTGCCGCCGGGACGTCGCCGACGTTGACGGCGGCCGATGTCGCCGCTCACCGGTCGGCGAGGCCCGATTCGTAGCCGGCGATCACCAGCTGCGCCCGATCGCGGGCGGCCAGCTTCGTCATCAACCGGCCGATGTGCGTCTTGACCGTGCCCCGGCTGAGGTGCAGGTGCCGCTCGATCTCGGCGTTGGACAGCCCACGGGTGATCAACGTCAACACGTCCCGCTCCCTCGGGGTCACCCCGTCGAGCCGGTTCGGCGCCCGCCGTGCCGCCGGCATCCGGGCGAACTCGGCGATGAGGCGGCGGGTGACGCTCGGCGCCAGCAGCGCCTCGCCCGCCGCGACCACCCTGATCGCGTCGAGCAGCCGTACCGGTGGGGTGTCCTTGAGCAGGAAGCCGCTCGCCCCCGCGCGCAGCGCCCGGTACACGTACTCGTCGAGGTCGAACGTGGTGAGGACGAGCACCCGGGGCGCGTCCGGCAGCGCGGTGACCGCGGCGGTGGCGGCGAGGCCGTCCAGCTCCGGCATCCGGATGTCCATCAGCACCACGTCGGGCGAGTGCGTCCCGGCGAGCGCGAGCGCCTCGCGCCCGGTGCCCGCCTCGGCCACCACGGTCATGCCGGGCGTGGCGTCGACCAGCAGGCGGAGGGTACCGCGCAACAGCGCCTCGTCGTCGGCCAGCAGCACGCGTACCGGCTCACTCATCGGGCACCGTCGGGGTGAACGGCAGCCGGGCACGGACGGCGAAGCCGCCACCCGGCTCGGCGCCGGCGGTCAGGGTGCCGCCGTGCATCGCCGCCCGCTCCCGCATCCCCCGCAGGCCGTGCCCGGGCGGCCCCGCCGCGCGCCCCGCCGGCGCGTCGTCGACGACGGCGACCACCAGCTCCCCGGCCCCGGTGGCGACGGTCAGCCGGCAGCGGGCCGGGCCGGCGTGGCGCAGCACGTTGGTGAGCGCCTCCTGCGCGATGCGGTACGCCGAGGCCCGCACTGCCGCCGGCACCCGCGACAGGTCGGCCGCCCGGTCGACGGCCACGACGACCCCGGCGGCGCGGACGTCCTCGACGAGCCGGTCGAGCTCGGTGAAGCTCGGTGCGGTGTCGGCCGGGTCGCGCAGGGCGCCGAGCACGACCCGGACGTCGTCGAGGGCCGCCCGGCTGACCCGCTCGATCGCCGCCAGCGCGGCCCGCCCCTGCCCCGGATGGCTCTCCGCGAGATGGTTGGCGACCGCCGCCTTCATCGCGATCAGGCTGAGGCTGTGTCCGACCACGTCGTGGATGTCGCGGGCGATGCGCAGCCGCTCCTCGGCCACCGCCCGGTCGGCACGCAGCTCGGCGACCTGGGCGGCGTGCCGTCGCCGGGCGCGTACCGCGCGGGCCAGCGTCCACGAGCCGGCGAGGACGGTCGCGGCGTAGAGCAGGACCGGCGCGGGAGTGGCGGTGAACGACTCCTGCCCCGAGGGGGTGGGGACGACCGGCAGCCCGGGGACCGTGGCGCCCACGACCGCCCCGGCGGTGACGGCCGCGAGTGCCCCGACGAGCGCCGGCACGGCCCGCCGGGCGGGGGCGGACAGGGCGACCGGCCAGAGCGCGTACGCGATCGCGAACACCACGGCCTCACCGGCGGTCCCGACTGCGGCCGCCACCGACCCGGCCAGCGCCACGACGACGAGCACCGGCACCGGCCGGCGGCGACGCACGACCAGCGGAGGCCCGCACAGCAGGGCCAGGCCCACGGCGAGCGGCGCGGGCGTCCGGACCGCCGTCAGGAGCACGAGGGCGACCCCCACCAGCGCGTCGAGTGCCGTCAGTCGCCGCGGCCCGAGCCGTCCCCAGGTGACCACCGGGACACCGTATCCACGGGCGCGGCGCCGGGCATCGGACCACGGTCCGATGCCCGCTGCCGACCGCGGTCCGATGTGCGGGGACGCCCCGGCGGCCGAGACTCCGGTCATGAGCACGCGACTTCTCGTCCTGGCCGGCGCGCTGGCGCTCGCCGCCGCGCCGGTCCCGGCGCCGCCGGTCGGCCCTCCGGCGGGGGTCGACGCCGCCGCCGCCGACGCCCTCGTCCGGAAGTACCGCGAGGAGACCGGCGTGCCCGGCGTCGCGGTAGCCGTCACCCGGGGGACGGCGGTGGTGCACGCCGCCGGGTACGGGCACACCCCCGCCGGTGACCCGGTCACGGCGCACACCCCGATGGCCGTGGCGTCGCTGAGCAAGTCGTTCACCGCCCTCGCCGTGCTGCAACTGGTCGAGGCGGGCCGGGTGGAACTCGACGGTCCGGTCCACCGGCACCTGCCGGAGTTCACGATGGACGATGCCCGGGCGGCCCGGATCACCGTGCGGCAACTGCTCGACCAGACCTCCGGGATGTCCGACACGACGTTCCCCGCGTTCAGCAGGCGGCAGCCGGCCTCGCTGCGGGAGGCCGTCGCGGGGATGCGCGCGGCGCGGCTGGCCGCCGACCCCGGCACGAGATGGGAGTACCACAACCCGAACTTCCAGGTGGCCGCGCGACTGGTGGAGGTGGTCAGCGGGCTGTCGTTCGACGACTACCTGCGGACGCGGGTCTTCGCCCCGCTCGGCATGGCCGACAGCCGCACCCTCGACGTGGCCCGCGAGCTGCCGTCGAGCGCGCGCGGCCACCTCATGGTCCTCGGCAGGCCGGTCGCCCTGCCCGAGCCGCCGGCGTTCGGCAACGGCTCCGGCGGGGTGCTCAGCTCGGCGCACGACATGGCCGCGTGGCTGATCGCCCACGGCAACGGCGGTCGCGGCCCGGACGGCACCGCGGTCGTCTCGCCAGCGGGCCTCGCCACGCTGCACCGCCCCTCCGCGGTCTCCGACTCCTACGCGCTCGGCTGGTTCGTGGAGAGGACCGCGTCGGGGGCGCCGATGGTCGCGCACAGCGGCGACCTGTTCACCTCGACGGCGTACCAGGCGCTGTTGCCCTCGTCCGGCCACGGGATCGCGGTCATGGCGAACACCGGGCTGGCGTACGGCCACGCGTCGGCCCTCGCCGAGCGGCTCGTCGCGCTGGTCGAGGGAACGCCGGCGCCCTCGGCGGGCACGCCGCTCGTGGCCGTCGACGCCGTGCTGCTGGTGCTGGCGGCAGCCGCCGCCGCGCTCGCCGGCCGGGGCGTGCTCCGGTCACGCCGCTGGGCCGCCGGCCGGCCGGTACGCCCCTGGACGCTGGTGCGGCTGCTTCCGCTGCTCGCGCCGCTGCCGCTGCTCGCCTCGATCCACCGGGTGGTCGGTTGGCTCTACCGGGGTCGCGACGTCGCCTGGATCCAGGTGGCGTACATCTATCCGACGTTCATGGTGCTGCTGGTCACCGCGGCGCTCGGCTGCGTCGCCGTCCTGGTGGCCCGGCTCGTGGGACTCGGCCGCGCCTGACGGCGGCGTCGCGCCTATGATCAACGTCGACGGTGGGCGGGGGTCCAC
>NZ_JBSGDY010000178.1:0-12029 GCF_053602615.1 Micromonospora sp. NPDC004336 | reverse complement strand
CCAGCGTCATCGAGGTCGGGTGGTAGGCGTACTCGTCGTAGACCAGCACGTCGTCCGCGACGCCCTTGCGCTCGAAGAGCCAGCGCCGCCGACTCCGCGTCGACCGGCTCGTCCGCCTCGTCCGCGTCGCGGGGCGCGCCCTTCGGGGCTACCTCGCCACGGGCGATGGCGCCCCGGCGGGCCAGCACCCGCTTGTTGTGCGCATCGATCCGCGGCTCGTAGTTCTTCAGCAGCACCAGCAGCGGCGTCGCCAGCAGGATCGAGGTCAGGAACGCCACCGCCATACCGACGAAGAGCACCAGGCCGAGGTCCTTCAGGGTGCCCGCGCCGAGCAGGCCGGCACCGATGAAGAGCAGACCGCCGACCGGCAGCAGCGCCACCACCGACGTGTTCAGCGACCGCATCAGGCTCTGGTTGATGGCCAGGTTGGCCGCCTCGCCGTACGTCTGGTTGTTGTTGGCGGTGATGCCGCGCGTGTTTTCCTGGACCTTGTCGAAGACCACCACCACGTCGTAGAGCGCGAAGCCCAGGATCGTGAGGAAGCCGATGACCGTCGACGGGGTCACCTCGAAGCCGACCAGCGAGTAGATGCCGGCGGTGAGGACCAGGTTCATGATCAGCGAGGAGACGGCGGCGACGGCCATCCGCCACTCGAAGCGCAGGATCAGGTAGACCATCACCACCGCGATGAAGATGACCAGACCGAGCAGCGCCCGGGAGGTCACCTGGCTGCCCCACGCCTCGCTGACCTGGTTGCCGCTGATCTGCCCCGCGTCGATGCCGAACTCGTCGGCCAGGTCGACCTTGACGTCGTTGGCCTGCTCGGCGCTGAGCTGCGTGGTGCGCACCTCGTAGAAGTCGCCGCCGGTGCCGCCGACCTTCTGCGTGGTGACCACCCGGGCGCCGTCGCCGGCCGCGCCGAGGGCCTCCTCGACCTTGTCCTCGGTTTGCTCCATGGTGCCGACGCTGGCGGGGATCTGGAACGAGTTGCCGCCGGCGAACTCGATGCCGAGGTGGAACCCGCGCAACCCGAAGCTCAGGAGCGCGAGCAGGATCAGCGCGCCGGCGGTGGCGAACCAGATCTTGCGCCGGCCGATGATGTCGAGGCCGGCCTCGCCCCGGTAGAGGCGGCTCGCGAGACCACTCTTGGCCATCTCAGGCCTCCTTGACGCGCTGGTTGCGGGGCTTGGCCGGCTCGGCCGTCCGGGGCGGGAGCGCCCGGCCGAGACCGCTGACCCGCGGGGACAGGAACGCGGAGGTGCGGGCGAACATCGTCATGATCGGGTGCCGGAAGAGGAAGACCACGACCAGGTCCAGCACCGTGGCCAGGCCGAGGGCGAAGGCGAAGCCCTTCACCGCGCCGACCGAGACGACGTAGAGCACCACCGCCGACATCAGGGTGATGGCGTTGGCCGAGATGATCGTCCGGCGGGCCCGGATCCAGGCGCGCGGCACCGCGCTGCGTGGGCTGCGCCCCTCCCGGATCTCGTCCTTGAGCCGCTCGAAGTAGATGACGAACGAGTCCGCCGCCACACCGAGCGAGACGATCATGCCGGCGATGCCGGCGAGGGTGAGGGTGAAGCCGATCTGCCGGCCGAGGACCACCAGCGCGCCGAAGACCAGCAGCGCCGAGAGGACCAGGCTCAGGAAGATCACCGAGCCGAGCAGGCGGTAGTAGAAGAACGAGTAGATGATGACCAGCGCCATGCCGATGCCCGCCGCGAGCAGACCGGCCCGCAGGTGGCTGGCGCCCAGGGTGGCCGTGACGTTCTGCTGCTCCTGCGCCTCGAAGGTCACCGGCAGCGCGCCGTAGCGCAGGTTGCCGGCCAGCTCGCTGGCGTCCTTCTGGGTGAAGCTGCCGGTGATCTGCGAGTTGCCGGTCAGCACGGCCTGGATCTCGGGCGAGGAGACGATCTCGTTGTCCAGCACGACGGCCACGCGGCACTTGCCGTCCTGGCCGAGGGCGGTGGCGTCGCAGGCCTGGCCCTCGTTGGTGAACGCCTCGCGGGTCAGGTTGGTCCACTTGTCCTGGCCGGCGCCGGTGAAGTCGAGGCTGACCACCCAGGAGCTGGTCTGGTCGAGCACCGCGTCGGCGTCGTTCACGTCGGTGCCGAGCACCTTCGCCTTGTCGAGCAGGTATTTCGCGGCGCCGTCCTCGCAGGCCACCACCTGCTGCTCCGGGTCGGAGATCGACGCCGGCGGGCGCTGGTCGAGCTGGGCGCAGCTGATCTGCGGCACGTTGAACTGCAGCTGCGCCGGCAGCACCGCGACCTCGCGCGGGTCGAGGGTGGCGAACGGCTTGAGCTTCTCCGCGAGCGACGGGTCGGCGGCCAGGTCGGCCGGGGCCTGCAGACCGTTGGCGGCGGCCCAGGCGGCGGCGCCGACCTTCTTCTCGACGGCCTTGCGCTGCTCCTCGACGCTCTGCGGCACCGGCTCGCCGCTGGCGCTCGGCGACGGCGCCGCGGCGCTCGGCGAGGCCGACGCGCTGGGCGAGGCCGACGCGCTCGGGGCCGGGGCCATGCCGCCCTGGCCGCCGCTCGGCGACGCGGTGGCCTTCGGCCCGGCGCTGCCCGACGGGGTGGCGCTGGCCGAGGGCTTCGCGCTGCCCGACGGGGCCGGGGTGGCGCTGCCGGAGGGGCCCGGGGTCGCGGCGGGCGCCGGCGCGGCGGCCGCGCCGCTGCCGTCGGCGGCCTTCAGCACCTTGCGGAAGCGCAGCTCGGCGGCGCTGCCCACCTCGGTGATGTCGCGGTTCTCACCGGGCAGGGAGATCACGATGTTGCGGTTGCCCTCGGTGACCACCTCCGCCTCGGCGACGCCGAAGGCGTTGACCCGGCTCTCGATGATCCGGCGGGCCTCTTCGAGGTTCTCCGCCGTCGGGGCCCGGCCGTCGACGGTGTTGGTCGCCTCCAGCGTCAGCCGGGTGCCACCGACGAGGTCCAGGCCGAGCTTGGGCTCCAGCCGGTCCTTCCAGCCACCGCTGGCGCCGCCCGCGAAGAACACCAAAAGATAGAGGACGACGAAGATGAGCCCGAGCACGGCCAGTTGCCGTCCGGGGCGCATCTGTCCCTGAGGTGGTGCCACGGCTGTCCTGTCTCCCTGTACGGTCGCGCCGCTGGTGCGGCGGGTGTCGGCCGGCGCGGCCGGCGGTCCTGACGGGCCGGCGTCGAAAGCCCGGCGCGCGGGCCCCGACGTCGCGGCGCGGGGGCGCCGGGACGAAGGTGCGGACGCGCCGGTTCCGTCGTCGGGCCCCACTATCCAGTTTTCACGTCGGCTCCGCTGCCCCGTGGGGCGCGGCGGTCACCGGAATCCGGCGCCGCCGCGCACGGGGCGGGAGCGACGCTCACTCCTTGACGACGTCCGCGTCCTCGGCGACCGGCTCCTCGGCGCGCTCCGCCTGGCTGACCACCCGGGCGATCGCCGGGCGGGCGTACCGGGTCTGCACACCGGGCGCGACCTCCAGCAGGACGGTGTCGTCGTCGACTCCGGTGACCGTGCCGTAGAGCCCGCCGATGGTGACCACCTCGTCGCCGGGGGCCAGGGCGGACTGCATCGCCTCCGCCTCGCGGCGGCGCTTCTGCTGGGGGCGGATCATCATGAAGTACATGACGCCGAAGAGCAGAGCGATCATGAGGATCGGCGTCAGGCTGCCGGCACCCCCGCCGCCCTCTGCTGCGTAAAGCACGGTGAAAGACCTTCCCATTGGCCTCCGGGACCGGCACCTGCGTGCCGGAGCGGAGGCGGATTCTCACGTCCTGTACAGACCGGCGCGAGTCTAATCCCTGCACCTGGGAACGCCGAATGCGGCACAGATCACGTTCACATCACGGCTGTTCGGCGTCCACGGAGAACAGATCGGGCGCGGGAGGGGCATCCGTGCCAAATGTACCATTCGGTGGCGTACGCCCCAGGTGCCGCCAGGCGGCCTCCGTCGCGACCCGGCCCCGCGGCGTACGGGCCAGCAGGCCGGCCCGCACCAGGAACGGCTCGCACACCTCCTCGACCGTGTCCGGCTGCTCCCCCACCGCCACGGCGAGGGTGGACAGGCCCACCGGCCCGCCCCGGAACGAGTCGACCAGCGCCGTCAGCACCGCCCGGTCCAGCCGGTCGAGGCCGAGCGCGTCGACGTCGTACACCTTCAGGGCCGCCCGGGCCGTCTCCAGGGTGACCACGCCGTCGGCGCGGACCTCGGCGAAGTCGCGGACGCGGCGCAACAGGCGGTTGGCGATGCGGGGCGTGCCCCGGGAGCGGCCGGCCACCTCGGCCGCCCCCTCGTCGGTGATCGGCACGCCGAGGATCCGGGCCGAGCGGCGCAGCAGCACCTCCAGGTCGGCCGGGGAGTAGAAGTCGAGGTGCGCCACGAAGCCGAAGCGGTCGCGCATCGGCCCGGTGAGCAGGCCCGACCGGGTGGTCGCGCCGACCAGGGTGAACGGCTCCACGTCCAGCGGGATGGCGGTCGCGCCCGGCCCCTTGCCGACCACCACGTCGACCCGGAAGTCCTCCATCGCGCTGTAGAGCAGCTCCTCGGCCGGCTTGGCGATCCGGTGGATCTCGTCGATGAAGAGCACGTCGCCCTCGGCGAGACTGGTCAGGATCGCCGCCAGGTCGCCGGAGCGCTCGATCGCCGGGCCGCTGGTCACCCGGATGCCCGAGCCCAGCTCGGCGGCGACGATGTTGGCCAGGGTGGTCTTACCCAAGCCAGGCGGCCCTGACAGGAGGATGTGGTCGGGCGGGGAGCCGCGCCGCATAGCGCCCTGGAGCAGCAGGTCCAGCTGGTCGCGGACCCGGTGCTGGGCGATGAACTCCTCCAGCCGCTTCGGCCGGACGCTGGCCTCCGCGTCCAGTTCCGCGTCGTTGACGTACGCGGAGACCAGGTTGCCGTCGGGACCGGTCACCGGGTGCGGCCCAGCAGTCGGATGGCCTGCTTGAGCAGCACCGGCACCGGCGGCACGTCACCGTCGACGGTCTCCGCCACGGCGGCGACCGCCTGGTCGGCCTGCCCCGCCGTCCAGCCGAGCCCGACCAGCGCCTGCCGGACCTGCTCGGGCCACGCCCCGCCGGTCACCCCGGCGGCCCCGTCGGCGCCGACCGGCACCGGGCCGACGCGGTCGCGCAGCTCCAGGACCAGGCGCTCGGCGCCCTTCTTGCCGATGCCGGGCACCCGGGTCAGCGCGGCCGTGTCGGCGTTGGCGATCGCCTTGCGCACCGCGTCGGGGGTGTGCACGGCGAGCACCGCCTGGGCCAGCCGGGGGCCGACGCCGCTGGCGGTCTGGAGCAGCTCGAACAGCTGCTTGGCGTCGTCGTCGGCGAAGCCGTAGAGGGTGAGCGAATCCTCCCGGACGACCAGGCTGGTGGCCAGCCGGGCGGGCTGACCCACCCGCAGGTCGGCGAGGGTGCCGGGCGCGCACTGCACCGCCAGGCCCACCCCGCCGACCTCCACCACGGCGTGGTCCGGACCGGTCGCGGTCACCACCCCGCGCACGCTGGCGATCATCTGGCTCCTCCTCGTCGTACCCGGTCGGCCGCGGCGGCCAGCTTGGAGCGCGTCCCGCCGCGCCACACGTGACAGATGGCCAGGGCGAGGGCGTCGGCGGCGTCGGCGGGCTTCGGCGGCTCGGCCAGCCGCAGCAGCCGGGTCACCATGGCGGTCACCTGCGCCTTGTCGGCCTGGCCGGAACCGGTCACGGCCGCCTTCACCTCGCTGGGCGTGTAGGTCTGCACGGGCAGCCCGGCGCGGGCGCCGGCGAGCACGGCGATTCCGCTGGCCTGGGCGGTGCCCATCACCGTGCGGACGTTGTGCTGGCTGAAGACCCGCTCGACGGCGACGCTGTCCGGCCGGTGCTCGGCGACCAGGTCGGTGAGCGAACGGTCCAGGTGCAGCAGGCGCAGCGGCAGCTCGTCGTGCGGGTCGGTGTAGACGACGTAGTAGGCGACCAGCGTGCAGGGACGCCCCGGCACCCCCTCGACCACGCCGACCCCGCACCGGGTCAGCCCCGGGTCGACGCCGAGCACGCGCACGCCGCCTCCTCCCCCAGCCGTCAGCAGTACGTGTGTTCGACACCCTACCGACCCGGGCGACGCCCCGCCGTCGGGGACACGCCGGGCCCGCCGACACGCCGCCGGCGGGCGGTTCGGGCCACACACCCCGGCCGTCGAGTATGTGTCGCCGCCCCATGTGCGCCCGGACACACAGCTCGTAACTTCATGCGCCATGACGGCAGAACCCGTGGCGGTCCCCCACGTCGTACACGTCGACCTCGCCGGTCGTACCGCCCTGGTCACCGGGGGCGGCAGCGGCATCGGCCGCGCCTGCGCCCTGCGGCTGGCCGCCGCCGGGGCGAAGGTCCTCGTGGTGGACCGCAACCTCGAGGCGGCCAGGGCCGTGGCGGCGCAGGCCGGCGGCCGGGCCGAGGGCGTGGACCTGGCCGACGCCGACGCGGTCGACCGGCTCGACGCCGACGTGGACATCGTGGTGAACAACGCGGGCCTGCAGCACGTGGCGCCGGTCCAGGAGTTCTCCGCCGAGCGCTTCGCCCACCTGCACCGGGTGATGGTGGAGGCGCCGTTCCTGATCATCCGCCGGGCGCTGCCGCACATGTACGCCAGGGGCTGGGGGCGGATCGTCAACATCTCCTCGGTGCACGGGCTGCGCGCCTCGCCGTACAAGTCGGCGTACGTCTCGGCGAAGCACGCGCTGGAGGGGCTGTCGAAGGTGGTGGCGCTGGAGGGCGCGCCGCACGGCGTCACCGCCAACTGCGTGAATCCGGCGTACGTGCGCACCCCGCTGGTGGAGAGCCAGATCGCCGACCAGGCGGCCAGCCACGGCATCCCGGAGGCCGAGGTGGTCGAGAAGATCATGCTGGCGCGGGCGGCGATCAAGCGCCTGATCGAGCCGGAGGAGGTGTCCGAGCTGGTGGCGTACCTCTGCTCCCCACCCGCGGCGTTCATCACGGGCGCGTCGATCGCGCTCGACGGGGGCTGGACGGCGAACTAGTGGCAAGCCGCACAATGTCGGTCATGTCGTCACCGGTGGAGTTCCTGGAGCTGCTCGCCCGCGAGGCCGCCGCGGTGGAGTTCGAGGGGCCGCTCGTGGCCGCGCGCGCCGCCGGGCTGCCGCCGGAGCGGCTCGCCGAGCTGGAGCAGGCCAAGACGGTGGCGCTGCGGGTCCGCGCGCTGCTGGAGCGCCGCCGCCGGCGGGAGGTCGAGCTCTCCGGCCTGTACGACACGGTCAGCGACCTGGCCGGGCTGCGCGACCTCGACGACGTGCTGCGCGCGATCGTGCACCGGGCCCGCAACCTGCTCGGCGCGGACGTCGCCTACATGACCCTCGACGACGACGAGCGCGGCGACACCTACATGCGGGTCACCGACGGCTCGGTCTCGGCCCGCTTCCAGCGGCTGCGGCTGCCGATGGGCGCGGGGCTCGGCGGCCTGGTGGCCCAGTCCGGTGCCCCGTACGTCACCGCCAACTACCCGGAGGACGAGCGCTTCCACCACACCGGCGAGATCGACGCCGGGGTGGGCGAGGAGGGGCTGGTGGCCATCCTCGGCGTGCCGCTGCGGCTCGGCTCGACCTCGATCGGCGTGCTCTACGCGGCCAACCGCTCGGCCCGGCCCTTCGCCCGGGAGGAGGTGGCGCTGCTGGTGTCCCTGGCGGCGCACGCGGCGGTGGCGATCGACACCGCGCGGCTGCTCGCGGAGACCCGGGCGGCGCTGGAGGAGCTGTCGGCGGCGAACACCACCATCCGGGCGCACAGCAGCTCGGTGGAGCGGGCCGCGGCGGCGCACGACCGGATGACGGCGCTGGTGCTGCGCGGCGGCGGCGTGGAGGACGTCGCCTCGGCGGTCACCGACGTGCTCGGCGGGGCGCTGCTGGCGCTGGACGCCGAGGGCCGGCTGCTGGCCCGGGTCGGCGAGATCGAGGAGCCGGACCGGGCGGACATGGTGGAGGCGGTCGCCGCGTCGCGCACGGAGGGCCGCAGCGTGCGCCGGGGGCCGCTCTGGTACGCCGCGGTGGTGGCCGGCGCGGAGAACCTGGGCGCGCTGGTGCTGCGCCCCGACGACGAGCTGGTCGACGCCGACCAGCGCATCCTGGAGCGGGCGTCGCTGGTGACGGCGCTGCTGCTGCTGTTCCGGCGCACCGTGGCCGAGGCGGAGGGGCGGGTCCGGGGCGAGCTGCTCGACGACCTGATCGCCCGGCCGCTGCGGGACACCGACGCGCTGCGCAGCCGGGCGCGCCGCCTCGGCGTGGACCTCGACGCGCCGCACGTGCTGGTGGCGGTCGGCGACGACGCGATCGCCGCGACGGGCTCCGCCCGGCAGCGGGTGCTCTCCTGGGCCACCACGTACGCCTCGACCCGGGGCGGGCTGGCGGCGGCCCGCGACGGGCGGGTGGTGCTGATGCTGCCGGGCCGGGACGCGGGCGGCAGCGCGCGGGCGGTGGCCCGGGACCTGTCGCGGGTGACCGGCCGACCGGTGACCGCCGGGGCGAGCGGCCCGTCGTCGGGGCCGGCGTCGCTGGCCGCCACGTTCGTCGAGGCGGAGCGTTGCCTGACCGCGTTGGGCGCGCTGGGCCGGTCGGGGCAGGGCGCGAGCACCGCCGAGCTGGGCTTCGTCGGGCTGCTGCTGGGCGCGGTCGGCGACGGCGGCGACAGGGACGTGGACCGGTTCCTGACCGCCACCGTCGGCCCGGTGGTCGACTACGACGCCCGGCGGGGCACCGCGCTGGTGCGGACGCTGGAGGCGTACTTCGGGGTGGGCGGCAGCCTGGCCCGGGCCGCCGAGCTGCTGCACGTGCACGTCAACACGGTCACCCAGCGGCTGGAGCGGGTCGGGCAGCTGCTCGGCGCGGACTGGCAGAAGCCGGAGCGGGCGCTGGAGGTCCAGCTCGCGCTGCGCCTGCACCGCCTGCGTACGCCCGCCGCCTGACCGGACCGGCGGCGGTCGGCGCGCGCCGGTGGCGGCCGGGCACGCGCCGCAGGTGGCGAGGATCCAGCTCGGGTCGCGGGCCCCGACCGGTCGCCGGCCCGGGTGGTCGCGGGTCAGCGGGCGCGGATGCCGGCCAGGAGGCCGTCGACGATCTGCTCGGCCAGCGTCGCCTCGTCGAGGTCGGGGTGCCAGCGCATCACCCGCTGCACCAGCATCGGGCCGGTCAGCATCGCCATGGTCACCTCGACGTCGAGGTCGGCGCGGAGCTCGCCGGTGCGCACCCCCCGCCGCAGCACCTCACGCATCAGCGCCCGCCGGGGCTCGATGATGTTCTGGTAGAGCTGGTACTGCTCGGGGCTGCGGTTCACCTCGGGCACCAGGCAGGGCATGATCCGCTCCGCCCGCGGGTCGATGTGGCGGCCGACGGCGCCCACCAGCAGGATCAGGTCCTCGCGGACGGAGCGGCCGGCGGGCTCCGGCGGGTTGCCCTTGAGCGTCCGCAGGGCGTCGCGCAGCAGCGCGTCCTTGCCGGGCCAGCGGCGGTAGATGGTGGCCTTGCCGACCCCCGCCCGGGCGGCGATCGACTCGATCGAGATCGACTCGATCGTGTTGCCCTGGGCGAGCAGGTCGAGGGTGGCCTCGAGGATCGCCTCGTCCGCGCGGACGCTCCGCGGTCGGCCGGGCGACCGCGGAGCGTCGGCGGGGGAAGTCATGTCGGACATTGTTCCCGAAGCTAGGCCGTCCCGGCCAACTCGGGTTTCGTCGCCGGCGCGGGCACCCCCGCCGGGGCCGCGGCACGACCGGGCATCCACCGCAGCACCACGAGGATGCCGAGCGCCGTGACCGCCGCCGCGAGGCCCGCCGCCCAGTGCATGGCGGCCACGAAGGCATCGTCGGCCGCCGCGACGAGCTGCGGCGCCGCCGGCCCGAGCTGACCCGCCGCGGCGTACGCGCCGGAGATCGACTCACCGGCGGCCTCGCGCGCCCCGGCGGGCAGGTCACGCAGCGCGGAGTCGACGTCGGCGCGGTAGACCGCCGAGAGCACCGACCCGAGCACCGCCACGCCGAGCGCGCTGGCCACCTGGCGCACGGTGTTGCTGACCGCCGAGCCGACGCCGGCCTTCTCCCGGGGCAGCGCCGACATGATCGACTCCGTGGCGGGCGGCATGATGTTGGCCATCCCGACGCCCTGGAGGAAGAAGACGACCAGCACGATCCAGATCGGGGTGGCCGCGTCGACGAAGGCGAACGCGGCGAGCGCGGCCACGGTCAGCGTCAGGCCGACCGTGGCGACCGCTCTGCCGCCGTACCGGCGGACCATCGTGGCGCTGCGCGGGGCGAAGACGAGCTGGGCGGCGGCGAAGGGCAGGAAGAGCAGGCCGGTCTCCAGCGGGCTGTAGCCGCGGACGAGCTGGAGGTAGAACGAGCTGAAGAACATCACGCCCATCGCGGCGAAGAAGACCAGCCCGACGATCGTCACCGGAGCCGCGAAGCGGGGCACCCGGAACAGCCGCACGTCCAGCGACGGGTGGTCGCTGCGCCGCTCGTACGCGACGAACCCGGCCAGCACCGCCAGGCCGCCGAGGATCGCGACCCAGACGACCGGGCGGCCGAAGCCGTGCTCACCGCCGTCGATGATGCCGTACGTCAGGGCGACCAGGCCGACCACCGACAGCAGCACGCCGGCGACGTCGACGCGCCCCGGGCTCGGGTCGCGCGACTCGGGGACCAGGATCGCGACCAGCACCACGCCGAGCGCGACCACCGGCACGTTGATCAGGAAGACCGAGCCCCACCAGTAGTGCTCCAGCAGCGCGCCGCCGAGGATCGGGCCGATCGCCACCGCCAGGCCGACGGCGCCCGCCCAGACGCCGATCGCCCGACCCCGCTCCCGGGGGTCGAACACGTTGGAGATGATCGAGAGCGTCACCGGCATGATCGCCGCGCCGCCCACCCCCATCAGCGCGCGGGCCGCGACGAGCTGGGCCGGGCTCTGCGCGTACGCCGACAGCAGCGACGCGAGCCCGAAGAGCACCAGGCCGATGAGCAGGAATCGCTTGCGACCGGCGCGGTCACCGAGCACGCCGAAGGTGAACAGCAGGCCGGCGAAGACCAGCGTGTAGGAGTTGATCGACCACTCCAGCTCGCCCTGGCTGGCGCCGAGGCCGTGCACCGGATCGGCGAGGGTGCGCAGGGCGACGTTGAGGATGGTGTTGTCGAGGACGACCACGAGCAGGCTGATCACCAGCACCCCGAGGATCGCCCACCTCCTCGGGTGTCCCGTGTTCTCGTGCGGTTGCATCTCCGGTTCTCCCCCCGGTCCCGTTTTCGATACGGGTCAGACTCGTATTGCGGTCAGCGTAGGGCCTTGAGTTTCGATACGGAACCGGTTCGTATCCTATGTGACGGCGGTCACCTGCATCAGTCACGCCGCTCCGCGCCGCCCCCGGACGGCCGGTTCTCGCGGTCGGTGACGTGGGTCGTCTCGGTGGCGGTTTCGTGGAGCAGGCTCGATGGCGGTCCTCGGTGGCGGCTCCTCTGCCGGTTCTCGACGGCCGGAGGCGCCTGATGGGCGGGTGTGTTCCGGCGCTGTCGAGCTGCCCCACCTGTGGGACGCGTCCCCTCGCGTCACGGTGCGTCACGTCGACAGCGAGTGTGTGCCGACCCGGTGGCGGCGGGCGGTCGAATTGAGCCGTTTGGTGTAAAGTGTCCGGTTTCGGGGTGTGACCAGTGGCATCGTGGGCGCGGAATCGTGGCCGGGCCGGGGCCGTTACACCCTGCGTACGGCCGAGTAAGGGCACGTCACCGCCTGCGGGCGCGGGCGTGGCCGGGCCCCCGGAATGATGGCGGGCCGGTGGCCGTTACACATGGTCCGGCCGACGCGAGGGCGTCCCCCGCCCCGCAACACGGGCCACCCCTCCGGTCCACGCGAGGCCGGTCTGATTCCGCCCGGCACACCATTGCCGGATTCCCCCCGAGTTCCTTTTGAGCGCCGGACGGTGCTTGCACCCCACACGCCGACCCCCTTTCGGCCGTGGGTGTCTACCCCCGAATGGAGCCCATCGTGAACACGATCATGCGTAAGAGCGTTCTGGGTATTGCTG
>NZ_JBSGDY010000177.1:0-12211 GCF_053602615.1 Micromonospora sp. NPDC004336 | reverse complement strand
AGCGACGACCTGCGGGCGGTGGCCCGGGCGGCGGCGGGCGAGGCGGCGCTGGCGCTGGCGCGCACCCCCGAGCAGCTGCCGGCCCTGGCCGCCGCCGGGGTGGTCGACGCCGGCGGCCGGGGGCTCTGCCTGCTGCTCGACGCCCTAGTCGAGGTGGTCACCGGGGAGAGTCCGGAGCACCCGGCGCCCGCGCCGCCGCGCACCGTCCGCCCGCCGGCCACGGCCGTCCGCGAGACCGGTTCCGAGGAGTACGCCTACGAGGTGCAGTTCCTGCTCGACGCCGGGCCGGAGGCGGTGGCCCGGCTGCGGGCGGAGCTGGCCGCCCTGGGCGACTCCCTCGTGATCGTCGGCGACGGCGCGGACGGCCAGGGCACCTGGAACGTGCACGTGCACGTCAACGACGTGGGTGCGGCGATCGAGGCGGGGGTGGTCGCCGGCCGGCCGCACCGCATCTCGGTGACCCGCTTCGCCGACCAGGCGGCCCCTGCCCGGCCGGCGGCGCGCGACGGTCGGGCGGCGGTGGTGGTGGCCGCGGGCGCGGGCATCGCCGAGCTGTTCTCCGGCGAGGGCGCGACGGTGGTGCCCGGCAACCCGTCCACCGGCGAGCTGCTGGACGCGATCCGCGCGACCGGCGCGGCCCGCGTGGTGGTGCTGCCGAACGACCCCAACACGCAGGCGGTGGCGAGCGCCGCCGCGAAGGAGGCGCACCGGCAGGGCGTCAAGGTCAGCGTGGTGCCCACCCGGTCGCCGGTGCAGGCGCTGGCCGCCCTCGCGGTGCGGGACCCGGGGCGCCGCTTCGAGGACGACGTGATCGCGATGGCGGAGGCGGCCGGCGCCTGCCGCTACGCCGAGGTCTGCCACGCCAGCCGCGAGGCGCTGACCGTCGCCGGCCCGTGCCGCCCCGGCGACGTGCTGGCGCTGGTCGAGGGCGAGGTGCACCTGATCGGGGCGGACCTGACCGAGACCTGCGTCGCCGTGGTCGACCGGATGCTCGGCGGCGGCGGCGAGCTGGTCACGCTGCTCTCCGGGGCGGACGCCCCGGCCGGGCTGGCCGAGGCGGTCCGCGAGCACGTCGGGCGGCGCTGGCCGTTCGTCGAGGTGCACGCGTACCCGGGCGGGCAGCCGTACTATCCGCTCCTGGTGGGGGTCGAATGACGTCCGAGCCGTGCACGGTGGACACGCCGCTGAAGAAGCTGGTCGGGGAGAAGACCGCGAAGGCCCTCGCCGGGCACCTCGACCTGCACACCGCGGGCGACCTGGTCTACCACTTCCCGCGCCGCTACGACGAGCGCGGCGAGCACACCGACATCCGCTCCCTCGACGTCGGTGAGCAGGTCACCGTGCTGGCGCAGGTGCAGCGCACCGCCGTGCGCCCGATGCGCCAGCGCCGGGGCAACCTGCTGGAGGTCACCGTCGGCGACGGCTCGGGCGGCACCCTGACGCTGACCTTCTTCGGCAACCAGGCCTGGCGGGAGCGGGAGCTGCGCCCGGGCCGGTGGGGGCTGTTCGCCGGCAAGGTCACCGAGTTCCGGGGCAAGCGGCAGCTCAACGGCCCGGAGTACGTCCTGCTCGGCGAGGGCGGCGACGGCGAGGCGGCGGCCAGCGAGGAGATCGAGGAGTTCGCCGGCGCGCTGATCCCCGTCTACCCGGCCGCCGCCGCGGTGCCCACCTGGGTCATCGCCCGCTGCGTCCGGGTGGTGCTGGACACCTTCACCCCGCCGGAGGACCCGCTGCCCGCCGCCGTGCGGGCGAGCCGCAACCTCATCGGCATCGACGTGGCGCTGCGCGAGATCCACCGGCCGTCCAGCAAGGAGGCGCTCTACCGGGCCCGACGGCGGCTCAAGTGGGACGAGGCGTTCGCCGTGCAGCTCACCCTGGTGCAGCGCAAGCACCGGGCCGCCGCGTGGCCGGCCCGCCCCCGCCCGGCGAAGCCCGGCGGCCTGCTCGACGCGTTCGACGCCCGGCTGCCGTACGAGCTGACGCCCGGCCAGCGCGACGTGGGCTCGGAGATCGCGGCGGACCTGGCCACCGAGCACCCGATGCACCGGCTGCTCCAGGGCGAGGTGGGCTCCGGCAAGACGGTGGTGGCGCTGCGCGCGATGCTCCAGGTGGTCGACGCCGGCGGGCAGGCCGCGCTGCTGGCCCCGACCGAGGTGCTCGCCGCCCAGCACCACCGGGGCATCCTCGACCTGCTCGGGCCGCTCGGGCGGGCCGGCGAGCTGGGCGCGGCCGACGACGCCACCCGGGTCGAGCTGGTCACCGGCTCGCTGGGGGCGGCGGCGCGCCGCCGGGCGCTGGCCGAGGTGGCCGGCGGCGCCGCCGGCATCGTGCTCGGCACCCACGCCCTGCTCTACGAGGGCGTCGACTTCGCCGACCTCGGCCTGGTGGTGGTGGACGAGCAGCACCGTTTCGGCGTCGAGCAGCGCGACGCGCTGCGCGCCAAGGCCGAGCAGCCGCCGCACGTGCTGGTGATGACGGCGACCCCGATCCCGCGCACGGTGGCGATGACCGTCTACGGCGACCTGGAGACCTCGACCCTCTCGCAGCTTCCGCAGGGCCGCTCGCCGATCGCCTCGCACGTGGTCCCGGCGGCCGAGAAGCCGGCCTTCCTCGACCGGGCCTGGCGCCGGCTGCGCGAGGAGGTCGCCGCCGGCCACCAGGCGTACGTGGTCTGCCCCCGCATCGGCGAGGGGCCCGCCTCGGAGGAGGAGCCGCCGCCGGTGGACGACAACGGCCGACGCCCGCCGATGGCGGTCACCGAGGTGGCGCCGCTGCTGGCCGAGGGGCCGCTGCACGGCCTGCGGATCGGCGTGCTGCACGGCCGGTTGCCGGCCGACGAGAAGGACTCGGTGATGCGCTCCTTCGCGGCCGGCGACGTCGACGTGCTGGTCGCCACCACCGTGGTCGAGGTGGGCGTGAACGTGCCGAACGCCACCGTGATGATCGTGCTCGACGCCGACCGGTTCGGCGTGTCCCAGCTGCACCAGCTCCGTGGCCGGGTCGGCCGGGGCTCGGCCCCCGGGCTCTGCCTGCTGGTCACCGAGGCGACGGAGGGCACGCCGGCGCGGGAGCGGCTCGACGCGGTCGCCTCCACGACGGACGGGTTCAAGCTCGCCGAGCTGGATCTGGAGCAGCGCCGCGAGGGCGACGTGCTGGGGGCTACCCAGTCGGGGCGGCGCTCGCACCTGCGCCTGCTGTCGCTGCTGCGCGACGCCGACCTGATCCGGGACGCCCGGGCCGAGGCGATCGCCCTGGTGGAGGAGGATCCGGAGCTGGCGCGGCACCCGGCGCTGGCCGCTTCGGTGTCGGCCCTGGTCGACGAGGAACGCGCCGAATACCTGGAGAAGGGCTGAGTTAGGCTTCGACGGATGCCTGAGTCCTCACTAGACAGTGGTGTGCTCCTGCTGGCCCGGGGCCGGCCGTACGCCGAGTTTCTCGCCGAGGAGGTCTTCGCGCCGCTGGGCATGACGGGCAGCTTCGCCGGCGCGGGCGACGGGCGGCCGGACGTGGCGGTCGGGCACGTGGGCGGCCGTCCGGTGCCGTCCTGGGAGCTGGCGACCGTGAGCATGGGCGCGGGTGACGTCTGGTGCACCGGGACGGACCTGCTGACCTGGCTCGACGTGCCGCGCCGGGGCCGGCTGCTCGCCCCGGCCTCGGCGACGGCGATGACCGCCCCGCACGCGCCCACCGGCCGTCCCGGCGAGGCGTACGGCTACGGGTTCTTCGTCGGCCCGCTGGCCGGTAGGCGGGCGCTGCACCACTCGGGGGACAACGGCGGCTACAAGGCGTTCGCGGCCTGGCTGCCCGACTCGGACCAGCGGCTCGTGCTGCTGGCCAACCAGGCCGAGGTCGACCCGGTCACGATAACGTCCGTGCTCGGTCCCGCCGAGGCCCGTTGACCGGGTGCGGACGCCGACCGGGTGGCGGGCCCGCCCCCGGTGCCGACCGGCGGGGCCGCCGGGTCGTGGCGGGCCGGCTCGTTGTCTCGGGTGCCTCGTCCACCGGCCGGGCCGTCGCGTAGCGTCGGGGTATGCGCAGGGAGCGACGGTGACCCGGATCGTGGCCGGAACCCTTGGTGGGCGCCGCATCGCCGCGCCGCCCGGGGCGGGCACCCGGCCCACCTCGGACCGGGTCCGCGAGGCGCTGTTCAGCGCGGTGCAGGCCGAGGTCGACCTGGCCGGCGCCCGCTTCGCCGACCTCTACGCCGGCTCCGGCGCGGTCGGGCTGGAGGCGCTCTCCCGGGGCGCCGCGCACGTGCTGCTGGTGGAGTCCGACGCGCGGGCGGCCCGGGTGATCCGGGAGAACGTCGCCGCGCTGCGCGCCGCCCCGGCCGCCCGGCTGGTCACCGGCAAGGTGTCCACGGTGCTGGCGGCCGGCCCGGACGGCGACCCGTACGACGTGGTCTTCGCCGATCCGCCGTACGCGGTGCCGGACGCGGAGGTCACCGCGATGCTCGCCGCGCTGGTCGGCGGCGGCTGGCTGGCCCCCGACGCCGTGGTCGTGGTGGAGCGGTCCAGCCGGACGGGGCCGGTCGGATGGGTGGAGGGTGTCACCGGCGAGCGCAGCCGCCGGTACGGCGAAACCACCCTTTGGTACGGTCGCCGATCATGAGACGTGCGGTGTGTCCCGGCTCGTTCGATCCGGTCACCAACGGACACCTCGACATCATCGGCCGGGCGAGCCGCCTGTTCGACGAGGTGATCGTGGGCGTGCTGGTCAACCAGTCGAAGAGCGGCCTGTTCACCGTCGAGGAGCGGATCGACATGCTCCGCGAGGTGACCGCCTCCTACGACAACGTCCGGGTCGAGTCGTTCCGTGGCCTGCTGGTGGACTTCTGCCGGGCGCAGCAGGCGAGCGTGCTGATCAAGGGCCTGCGGGCGGTCAGCGACTTCGACTACGAGCTGCAGATGGCGCAGATGAACATCGGCCTCGCCGGCGTGGAGACGCTGTTCATGCCGACCAACCCGCTCTACTCGTTCCTCTCCTCCAGCCTGATCAAGGACGTGGCGAAGTGGGGTGGTGACATCTCCGCGCACGTGCCCGACCGGGTCCGCGAGGAGCTCACGGCCCGCCTCTCGCCGCCGGCCCGCGACTGATCGTCCTCCCGCCACGGCGCCTGCCGGGCCCGGCGGGCCGCCTCCACCGGCGGGCCGCCCTCACCCACGGGCCGTTTCGACGGCGGGCCGCCCCCACCCACGGGCCGTTTCGACGGCGGGCCGCCCCCATCGGCGGGCCGCCCCCACCCGTAGGTCGTTCCGCCGGCGGCCTGCCTTCACCGGGGGCCGCCTCCACCGCTGGGTCGATCGCCGGCCTTCGTTCACCGTGCCGCCCGCCCGGGGTGGCGGGGCGGGCGGCACGACGCGCCGGGCCGGGGTGAGGGGCGCGCTGTGGTCGGGGCGCGACATGATGTGTGGAGCGGGAACCCGGCCGCAGCCCGCATCATGTAGGTCGGCCCGACGAACGACAGGAGTGAGGTACCGGTGGACCCGCTCGATCGCATCGACGAACTGATCGCCATGGTGGAGCAGGCACGCTCCGTCCCGATGTCGCGCAACAACTGCATGGTCGACCGGGGCGAGTTCATCGCGGCCCTCGACGAGCTGCGCGCCGAACTCCCCGCCGACCTGCGCCGGGCCGCCGCGCTGCTGGACGAGCGGGACAAGATCATGGAGGCCGGCAAGCGGGAGGCCGACCGGATCATCAGCGAGGGTGAGGCGGAACACGCCCGCCTGGTGTCGGTGAACGAGATCACCGTCTCCGCCGAGCACGAGGGCGCCCGGATCATCGCCGAGGCCCGGGCCGAGGCGCAGCGCCTGCGCGAGGAGGTCGACGACTACGTCGACACCGCGCTGGCCAACTTCGAGCAGTTCCTCACCCGGGCGCTGGCCTCGATAGAGCGCGGCCGGGACAAGATGCACGCGCTGCGTGAGATCGGCACCTTCGGTGGGGACGAGGCGGAACGCCCGCTACCCTTCTGAGCGGCGCCTCACCAGCCGACAGGTGGGGCGGGCCGCGCCCCCGGTTCGACGGTGCGGCGGTCGCCCAGGTAACCTCTTTTGTCGGCCTCTCACCGGCCGGAGTCTGACTATGCCCAAACACACGCCTTCCACACTCAACCCCAGGTCGCCGCTGGTCCTCGACACGAGGGAGCTGCCGCGTCGGCCTGGTGCGTTGCGTGCGGTCAAGCGGGTGGCACCGGCACCGGCGGACCTCGGCGTGGAGTTGATCGGCGTGCCGGAGGGCGCGGACCTCGACCTCGACCTGAGGTTGGAGTCGGTGTCCGAGGGCGTGCTCGTCTCGGGGACCGTGACCGGTCCCGTCCGGGGCGAGTGCGGCCGCTGCCTGCGCGAGATCAACGACTCGGTGGCCGTGCGGGTCCAGGAGCTGTACGCGTACGAGAACAGCACCACGGACTCCACGACCGACGAGGACGAGGTGGGCCGGATGCAGGGAGACCTGATCGACCTGGAGCCGGCGCTGCGGGACGCGGTGGTGCTCGCACTGCCGACCAACCCGCTCTGCCGGGAGGACTGCCCAGGCTTGTGCCCCGACTGTGGGGTGCAGTGGGACGATCTGCCGGCCGACCACAGTCACCAGCAGATCGACCCGCGTTGGGCGGGCCTGTCGCAACTGACCCGTAAAGAGGAGTAGGAACCGTGGCCGTCCCCAAGCGCAAGATGTCGCGCAGCAACACCCGCGCCCGCCGGGCGAACTGGAAGGCTGCCGTGGTCGCGACCGTGGCCTGCCCGCAGTGCAAGTCCCCCAAGCTGCCGCACGCCGCCTGCTCCGTCTGCGGCACCTACAACGGCCGTCAGGTCCTCGAGGTCTGACCCGGCAGCCGAGTGACGTCCCCGACCGCTGGTCGGGCGGCGCGCGCGCCCTGGCAATCGCCCGGTGCCCCGGCTCCCTCCGACGCCGGCCGGCCCGTTCCGGCCGGCGTCCCGACGGAGCCGGGCACCGCGCGGATCGCCGTTGACCTCCTCGGCGGGGACGATGCTCCCGCCGTCGTGGTTGACGGCGCTCTGCGTGCCGTACGCGCCGACCCGCATCTGCACCTGCTGCTCGTCGGCCCGGCCGAGGCCGCCGGCGCGCTGATCGACGCCCTCGACCCGGCGCAGCGCGCCCGGGTCGCCGTCCGGCCGGTCCGCTCCGTCGTGCGGATGGCCGACCATCCCGTGGCGGCCCGCTCCGACAGCACCGTCCGCGCGGCCGTGCACGCCGTCCGCGACGGCGTCGCCGACGCCCTCGTCTCCGCCGGCTCGACCGGCGCCACCGTCACCGCCGTCGCGCTGGGCCTCGGCCGCTGGCCGGACGTACGCCGTCCCGCGCTGGTCGCCACCCTGCCCGCCGTGGCCGGCCCGGTGGTCCTGCTCGACGTCGGCGGGTCGCTGGAGCCGCGCCCGGCCACCCTCACCCGGCACGCCGTCCTCGGCGCGGCCTACGCCGCGGTCGCGCACGCCGTCGGGGCCCCGCGCGTGGGGCTGCTCTCCGTCGGCACCGAGGCCGGCAAGGGCGACCGCGCCCGCCGGCTCGCCGATCCCGTCCTCGCCGCCGCCCCGCTGCCCTGCGGCGCCCGCTACGTCGGCCTGGTCGAGGGGTACGACGTCTCCCTCGGCACGCGCGCCGACGTGGTGGTCACCGACGGCTTCACCGGTAACGTGCTGCTCAAGGCGATCGAGGGCGCGTACGCGATGGCCGGCGGCCCGCCGCCCGGTGGTGGCGCTCCCCGGGCGGCCGCCCTGCTCGGGGTGGCCGGGACGGTGGTCGTCTGCCACGGCGCGGCCCGGGCCGACGACGTCGCCTCCGGCATCGCACTGGCCGCCCACCTCTGGCGGCGGCGCGCCGCCGACCGGGTCCGCGCGCTGCTCGACGGCGCGGGGGCGGGCGACCCCGAGGAAAGCACCGACCGCACCACCGACACCGAGGTACCCACATCATGAGCAACGACAAGCGGCGGCGGGCGTCCGTCGGCCACCTGGAAGCCGCGTTCGGCGTCAGCCTGGACCCGGAGCTGCTGGAGCGCGCCCTGACCCACCGCTCGTACGCGTACGAGAACGGCGGCCTGCCCACCAACGAGCGGCTGGAGTTCCTCGGCGACTCGGTGCTCGGCGTGGTGATCACCACGGCGCTGTTCCACAACCACCCCGACCTGCCCGAGGGGCAGCTCGCCAAGCTGCGCGCCAGCGTGGTCAACATGCGTGCCCTCGCCGACGTGGCCCGCGGCCTGGGTCCCGACGGGCTCGGCGCCTACCTGCTGCTCGGCAAGGGCGAGGAGACCACCGGCGGCCGGGACAAGGCGAGCATCCTCGCCGACACCCTGGAGGCGCTGCTCGGCGCGATCTACCTCCAGTACGGCCTGGACACCGCGGCGATCGTCATCCACCGGCTGTTCGACCCGCTGATGGCGGAGTCGGCCGGCCGGGGCGCGGCGCTGGACTGGAAGACCAGCCTCCAGGAGCTGACCGCCGCGCTCGGGCTCGGCGTGCCGGAATACCGCATCGAGGGCACCGGGCCGGACCACCTCAAGACCTTCACCGCCTGGGTGGTGGTCGCCGGCAACCGCTACGGCGGGGCCGACGGGCGGAGCAAGAAGGAGGCCGAGCAGCGGGCCGCCGAGGCGGCCTGGCGGACGCTCACCGAGCAGGCGGAGCGGGAGCGGGCCGAGGCCGACGGGGCGACGGCCGGCGCCGAGGCGGGCGGCGTGGCCGACGGGGCGACGGCCGGCGCCGAGGCGGGCCTGGGCCGTGCCTGAGCTGCCGGAGGTCGAGACGGTCCGGCAGGGGCTGACCCGGTGGGTCACCGGCCGGCGGATCGCGTCCGTCGAGGTGCGCCACCCCCGCGCGGTGCGCCGGCACGCGCCCGGCGGGGTGCACTTCGCCGACGTGCTGGCCGACCGGACGGTGCTCGACGTGCGCCGGCGGGGGAAGTACCTGTGGCTGCCGCTGGACAGCGGGGACGCCGTCATCGGCCACCTGGGCATGTCGGGCCAGCTGCTGGTGCAGCCCGCCGACGCGCCCGACGAGACGCACCTGCGAGTCCGGTTCCGGTTCGCCGACGACGGCCCCGAGCTGCGCTTCGTCGACCAGCGCACGTTCGGCGGGCTGTCGGTCTCCGCCGGCGGCGCGGAGCTGCCGGCCGAGATCGCGCACATCGCCCGGGACCCGATGGACCCGGAGTTCTCCGACGCGGCGTTCGTGGCCGCGCTGCGCCGGCGGCGTACGGAGGTCAAGCGCGCCCTGCTGGACCAGACCCTGATCTCCGGGGTGGGCAACATCTACGCCGACGAGGCGCTGTGGCGGGCGAAGCTGCACGGCGCCCGCCCCACCGACGCGCTGACCGGCCCGGCCGCGCTGCGGCTGCTGGGCCACGTCCGGGACGTCCTGGCGGAGGCGATCACGTCCGGGGGCACCAGCTTCGACGCCCTCTACGTCAACGTCAACGGCGAGAGCGGCTACTTCGACCGGTCGCTGAACGTCTACGGCCGAGAGGGCCTGCCCTGCCGCCGCTGCGGCGCGCCCGTGCGGCGGGAGGCGTTCATGAACCGTTCGTCGTTCAGTTGCCCGCGTTGCCAACCCCGCCCCCGGGGGGCCCTTCGGGGATGACCCCGAGGCGGTTTCCGGGTGGCGCCCGGCGCGTCGTCCCGGCCGGTCGGGGATCGCCCTCCCGGCGCGCCCCTTTCGACCCGGGTCGCCCCCGCCGCGCGGGCGTTCAGGCCGCTTTCAGGTTCCGGGTGGAGCCGGGGCGCTTCCCTGATGTCCGGGGCCCGTCCCGCCCATAGCGTCGACCCGTCGACAGGGGGTTGACGTGACAGGGGGCCCGGAATGGCAAGACCGGTGACGGTGCGGTTGGCGCGGTGGAGCGCGGAGCACCCGTGGCGGGCCATCGCCCTGTGGGTGGTGTTCGTGGCGGTGTGCTTCGTCGGGGGGAGCGCCGCGGGTCTCAAGGAGGCGACCGGCGCCGACCAGGCCGTCGGTGAGTCGGGCCGGGCCGGGCTCATCGTCGACGCCGGCGGCTTCGACGACCCGGCCGTGGAGAACGTCCTGATCACGGCGCGTGGCGGGACGCTCGACCCGGCCGCCGCGAAGGCCGCGGCCGACGACGCGGCGGCCCGGCTGCGCTCGGTGACCGGCGTCGCCTCGGTCGGCGAGCCGGTGCCGGCCCGGGACGGCTCCGCGCTGCTGGTGCCGATCACGATGTCGGGCGACCCGGAGACCGCAGCCGACCGGGTGCAGCCGCTGCGGGACGCCACCGCGCAGGTGCAGGACGGGCACCCGGCGCTGCGGGTCGAGCAGGTCGGCGGCCCGTCGATCAACAAGGCGCTCAACGACACGCTCGGCGAGGACTTCAAGCGGGCCGAACTGCTCAGCCTGCCGGTGACCCTGGCCATCCTGATCGTCGCGTTCGGCGCGCTGATCGCCGCCGGGGTGCCGGTGCTGCTGGCGCTCTCCTCGGTCGCCGCGGCGATGGGACTGTCGACGCTCGCCTCGCACCTGGTGCCGGCGACCGACACCACGGCCAGCGTCATCCTGCTGATCGGCATGGCGGTCGGCGTCGACTACTCGCTGTTCTACGTGCGGCGCGAGCGGGAGGAACGGGCCAGGGGACGGTCCGGCCTGGACGCGGTGGAGATCGCCGCGGAGACCTCCGGCCACGCCGTCGTGGTCTCCGGCCTCGCCGTGATGATCTCGATGGGCGGGCTGCTGCTCGCCAACGACGCCATCTTCTCCTCCCTCGCGGTGGGCTCGATCCTGGTGGTGGCGGTCGCGGTGATCGGTTCGCTGACCGTGCTGCCGGCCCTGCTGGCCAAGCTCGGCCGCTGGGTCGACCGGCCCCGGGTGCCGCTGCTGTGGCGGCTGACCGCTCCGCGTACCGGGCGGCACGGCGAGGCCGCGCCCCGGTTCTGGCCGGCCGTGCTGAAGCCCGCGCTGCGGGCGCCGGTGGCCACCCTGGTGATCTCGGTCGGGCTGCTGCTGGCCCTGGCCACGCCCGCGCTCGGCATGAAGATGAAGTTCCCCGGCATGGAGGACCTGCCCCGCAGCACGGCGGCCATGCAGGCGTACGACCGGCTCACCGCCGCGTTCCCGAGCAACGGCACCAGCCACACGGTCGCGGTGCGGGCGCCGGCCGCCGAGGCGGACCGGGTCGCGGCGGCGCTGACCGCGCTGGCGGCGAAGGCGTCGGCGGACCCGCTCTTCGCGCCGGCCGAGGCGGGCGGCCCGAAGATCGAGGTGTCGGCCGACCGGCGGGTCTCGGTGCTGGAGGTCGCCACCTTGCACCACAGCCGCACCGACGAGGCGGGGCGGTCGCTGGAGCGGCTGCGCGAGGACCTCGTCCCGGCCGCCCTCGGAGGCGTGCCCGGTGTGGAGTACGCCGTCGGCGGCGACATCGCCGACAGCGAGGACTACGCGCGGCACATCCGCGACAAGCTGCCGATCGTGATGGGCTTCGTGCTGGTGCTCACCTTCGTGGTGATGGTGCTGACGTTCCGCTCGGTGGTGGTCGCGCTCAGCTCGATCCTGCTCAACCTGCTCTCCGCCGGCGCCGCGTACGGGCTGCTGGTCCTGGTCTTCCAGGGCGACTGGGCCGAGGGGCTGCTCGGCTTCACCTCGATGGGCGCGATCGTCACCTGGCTGCCGCTGTTCCTCTTCGTGGTGCTGTTCGGGCTCTCGATGGACTACCACGTCTTCGTGGTCAGCCGGATCCGCGAGGGCGTCCGGGCCGGCATGTCGAACCGGGACGCGGTGGCGTACGGAATCACCTCGTCGGCGGGCGTGGTCACCAGCGCGGCGATCGTGATGGTCGGGGTGTTCTCGATCTTCGCCACGCTGAGCACGATCGACATGAAGCAGCTCGGCATCGGGCTGGCGGCGGCGATCCTGCTGGACGCCACGATCATCCGCGCGGTGGTGCTGCCGGCGCTGATGACGATGCTGGGCGACGCGAACTGGTGGGCCCCGAAGTTCCTGCGGGCGCGCCCCGCCGAGGACGCCCCCACCGACCCGCCCGCCCCGGCGCCGGAGCTGGTCGGCGCGCGCTGACCCACCCCGCTCCCCGGAGGCCGGACCGCACCAGCGGGGCGCCCGCCCCCCCGCGCCCCCCCCGCCGCCCCCCCGCGCCCACCAGGCCCAGGCCGGCGGGCCCGCCCGCCCGCCCCCACCGGCGGGGGGGCGCGACACCCCCCGCCGAACACACCCCCCAAGAACCCCCCCCG
>NZ_JBSGDY010000176.1:0-12335 GCF_053602615.1 Micromonospora sp. NPDC004336 | reverse complement strand
TCCCTCCGCGCCGCGTCGGCGCGCGTCCGCCCTGCTGCGGTCCCGCCCGCCGCCGCCCCCGCCGCGGCGGGGCCCCCCCCCCCCCACTGCGGGCGCTGTCGAGCTGCCCCACCTATGGGGCAGTGCGTTGGGTGCTTGGTGCGCGCCGACGGTTCGGTCTGCGGTGGGAGCCCGATTTGCGATCCGGGCTCCGGCGTGTGCCGGTGTCCTGTGCCGCCGGTGTTCCGGCGCATCGGGTGTGTGCCTGGTGTCCGGTTTCAGGGTGTGACCGGGGGCATCGTGGGCGCGGAATCGTGGGCGGCCGGGGTTCGTTACATCATGCGTACGGCCGAGTAAGGGCACGTCACCGCCTGCGGGCGCGGGCGTGGCCGGGCCCCCGGAATGATGGCGGGCCGGTGGTCGTTACACATGGTCCGGCCGACGCGAGGGCGTCCCCCGCCCCGCGACACGGGCCACCCCTCCGGCCCCGCGCGAGGCCGGTCTGACTTCTTCCCGGCAGCCATTGCCGGATTCCCCCCGAGTTCGTTTTGAGCGCCGGACGGTGCTTGCACCCGTGTGTCCGATCCCCCTCGGTCGTGGGTGTCTACCCCCGAATGGAGCCCATCGTGAACACGATCATGCGTAAGAGCGTTCTGGGTATCGCTGGTCTGGTCTTCGCCGGTGGTGTGTTCGCCGGTCCGGCCGCCGCCCACGCCACCCCGGTCGAGGCCGCTGCCCCGGTCACCGCCGTGGCGGTGGCGGACAAGCAGGGCGTGGACAAGGCGAAGCTGATCCCGCACGGCGTGCAGGGCGCGCAGTCGCGTATCGACCTGTCGGACGAGCAGGTCGCCAACGTGAAGGCGATCGTGGCGGCGACGAAGAAGGCCGGCATGGACGAGCGTGCCGCGGTCGTGGCGATCGCCACCGCTCTGCAGGAGTCGAAGTTGGAGAACCTGGGTCATCTGGGTGAGCGCAACGACCACGACTCGCAGGGCCTGTTCCAGCAGCGCCCGTCCAGCGGGTGGGGCACGGTCGAGCAGATCACCGACCCCGAGTACTCCACCACCGCCTTCCTCAAGGGCCTCAAGCAGGTCGACGGGTGGCAGGACATGCCCCTGACGAAGGCCGCGCAGACGGTGCAGGTGTCGGCGTACCCGGACCACTATGCCCAGTGGGAGCAGCAGGCCGCCGACCTCGTCGCCGAGCACTGGAACAGCTGACACACACACGAACACGACCGCTGGCCGGTACCCCGCACGGGGTACCGGCCGGTCGCGTCTCCGAAGCCGGGGCCGGGGCGGGGGACGACCGGCAGGTCGTGGCGTGTCCCGGGCGTACAGTCGGGCGGTGGAGCGCACCGAGAAGATGCCCGCGGAGACCCGGCCACCCGGCGTGGCCGCCGTCGATCCCGGCAGTGTCCTGTTGCCCGGCCACGACGTGCCGTTGGGCCGCTACACCACGGTGCGACGGCTGCTGCCGCAGCGCCGGCGGCGGATGGTCGGCGCCTGGTGCTTCGTGGACCACTTCGGGCCGGACGACGTCGCCGAGCGGCCCGGCATGGAGGTGCCGCCGCATCCGCACACCGGGCTGCAGACGGTGACCTGGCTGCTCGACGGGGAGATTCTGCACCGCGACAGCCTCGGCAACGTCCAGCCGATCCGACCCGGTCAGCTCAACGTGATGACCTCCGGGCACGGCATCGCGCACTCCGAGCGCTCGCCGGAGCGGCATCCGCCGCTGATGCACGGCGTGCAGCTCTGGGTGGCGCTGCCGGATCCGGCCCGCGCCGGCGCGGCCGACTTCGCCCACCACGCCGACCTGCCGCGCTGGCGCGACGGCGAGCTGGACGTCACGCTGCTGGTGGGCGAGCTGGCGGGCGAGCGGTCGCCGGCCGTGACGCACACCCCGCTGCTCGGCGCGCAGTTCGAGCTGCGCGGGCCCGCGGCGGCCACGCTGCCGCTGCGCCGCGACTTCGAGTACGGGCTGCTGGCCATGTCCGGCGCCGCCGAGGTCGACGGCGTGTCGGTCGCGCCCGGGGCGCTGCTCTACCTCGGCGCCGGCCGGGACCGGCTCACCCTCGCCGGCGAGCCCGGCAGCCGGCTGCTGCTGCTCGGCGGGGCGCCCTTCGAGGAGCCGCTGGTGATGTGGTGGAACTTCGTCGGCCGCTCGCACGAGGAGGTGGCCGCCGCCCGGGAGGACTGGATGGCCGGGCGGCGCTTCGGCGCGGTCGCGGACGACCCCGCTCCGCCGCTGCCCGCCCCCGCGCTGCCCACCACGCGGCTCAAGGCACGCGACCGCAGCGGCGGCGTCCTCGGCTGACGCGGGCAGGCGTGGCCGGCCGTCGCGCGGGTAGTCGCCGGCATGCCGACCAGTGCCGTCTCCACGATCGAGGACAAGAAGCGTCTGGTACGCCGGCTCGCCGGCGGCGGGCGGGGCTTCGCGGAGCAGTACGGCTTCCGGGTCACCAACAACCCGTCGAGCCTGTTCCAGCTGCTCTGCCTCGCCGTGCTCCTGGCCCGCCGCGGCGACTTCCGGCGCGCCCTCGACAGCGCGCACGCCCTGCCCGGCGCGGGCTGGGACAGCGCGGCCCGACTGGCCCGCTCGCTGCACGCCGACCGGGTCCGCGTGTTGCGCGACAGCGGCCAGCGCGGCGACGTCGACGCGCTCGCCGACACCCTGGGCGACCTGGCCCGCGCCGTCGTCGGGCGCTACCGGGGCGACCTGCGCCGGTTGCGCGCGACGGCCCATCACGACCCGGCCCGGGAGCGGGAGCTGCTCACCGAGCTGCCCGGCGTGGACGGCGCGGTGGCCGACCTGTTCCTGCGCGAGGCGCAGGCGTTGTGGCGGGAGGTCGCGCCGGTCGCGGACCGCAGGGCGCTGGCCGCGGCCCGCCGGCTGGGGCTGGGACGCTCCGCCGACGACCTCGCCGGGCTGGCCGGCAGCGGCGAGTCGGAGCGCCTCGCGTGGCTGGTCGGCGCGCTGGCCCGGGTCGACCTCGAGCAGCGGTACGCGGAGCTGACCCGCTGACGCGCGGGGTGCGCTGGCCCACACTTCGCCGGATATCCCCCGAACGGGGGATGGCGTGTCGTACGCTGGTTGCGGCAGCGATGCCCGCCCGGTTCGGGCGAACATCAACCGCCTGGCGGTCGCGGCCCGGTTCGGGCCCGGCGACCGCCGGTCAGGTTCTGCGTGGCGCCCCGGTCGCGGTTCGCGGCTGGGGCGCCCGCCTGTCCGGCGGCTTCCGCCTCATTTCGCCAGACCGGCCAGCAGGTTCACCGTCACCGCGATGATGAACGCCCCGAACAGGTACGACAGCATCGAGTGCCGCAGCACCGTGCGGCGCATCTCGTTGCTGGTCAGCGCGGTGTCGGAGACCTGGAACGTCGCCCCGACGGTGAACGCCAGGTAGGCGAAGTCGGAGTAGCGCGGCGGCTCCGGCTGGTTGAAGTCCACCCCGCCGTCCGGCCCGGTGTAGTAGACCCGCGCGTACCGGGCGGCGAACACGGTGTGCACCACCGACCACGACAGCAGCACGGTGAGCACGCCCAGCCCGCCGTACACGTTGCGACCGGCCGTGGCGGGCGACGCGTGCGCGCGGGTCACCACGATGCCGACGGCGAGCAGGCTGGCCAGGCAGGCGGCGAGGAGCAGCACGTCGCGGGCCGCCCGGTTGGGGTCCTCGTACACCGCCAGCCTGGCCGTCGAGTCGGCGTCCATCGGCCACAGCTTGCGCCAGACCAGCACCAGCCAGCTCAGCGCGGCGGCGTCCCAGGCGACCAGCGGCGCGACCGCCGGCGCGACCGCCAGCGCGGTGACCCCGCCGGCCAACAGCCCGACCGCGCCCATCACGGTGAGCTGGACCACGACCGGGGGATGCCCGGGCGGGGGCGCCGTCACCCGTCACCCGGGCGGTCCCGCCGCGCGGGGGCGGCGCCGGTCGGTCGAGGCGCGGGCAAGGCTCAGATGCCGCGCAGGTGCTGCGACACCCGCGGGTGCCGGTCCCGCGCCTGCGCCGCCCGCTGGGACGGGCCGACCTCGGGCGCGGCGTCGATGCCCGCCGAGCGGGCCACCTCGTTGCCGTTGGCGTAGTCGACCGGCGGCAGAGCCCGCAGGGCCCGCAGCACGTCCGGCGGGGCGCCCTCGCGTTCGGCCTCGCGTACCACGTCGTCCTTCCCGGCGGGATAGTCCAGGCTCGACAGGTACTGCAGCACGTCGGCGTAACTCGCCATGGTGTCGGCTCCTCCGGGCATCGATCCGGTCACGACCGGCGGCGGTTACCCGTCCGGCGGCCCGCCACGCGCCCGCCGCCGGGGAAATCCGCGGTCGTTTCCCGGTCGGCGCACCGGGTACGCGCAGGCCCGACGCAGCGCGAAGGAGCACCGGATGAACTACGACACCTTCGTCGACCAGGTCGCCCAGCGCACCCGCACCTCCTCCGAGCAGGCGGTGGAACTGACCCGGGCGACGCTGGAGACCCTCGCCGAGCGGCTGACCGGCGGGGAGGTGCTGGACCTGGCGGCCCAGTTGCCCAAGCCGTTGCAGCTGGTGATGAAGCCGAGCCCGCGCACCGAGTCGGCGGAGCGGTTCGGCGCGGCCGAGTTCGTCGCGCGGATCGCCGTGCGCGCCGGCGTCGACGAGGCGGCCGCCCGGGACGCCGCGCGGGCGGTCTTCACCACGCTCCGCGAGGCGATCACCGGGGGCGAGTTCGACGACGTGGCCACCCAGTTCCCGCGCGACTACCGGAAGCTGGTGGAGCCCGCGATGGCCCCCGGCGCCACCCTGCGCCGCTCCTGACCGGGAGGCGCCCGCCGCGCCCTCCGAAGGCATCCGCGCGCCGGGGCATCCTGACCCGCCCGGCCGACCCGGAGATGGCCGCCGCGCCCGCCGGGGCACCCGCGCGCCGGGGCGCGCTCGTGGCCGTGCGGCCCTCGCCTCGCGGTCAGGCGACCGCGCGGGCGGCCCGCAGGTCGGCGACCCGACCCGCGTCGAAGCCGGCCTCGGCCAGCACCTCGTCGGTGTGCTCGCCGGGCTGCGGCGGCGGGCGCCGCAGCGCGGTCGGCGTGCCCGAGAAGCGGGGCGCGGGGGCCGGCTGGGTGACCCCGTCCCGCTCCACGAAGGTGCCCCGCGAGGCCAGGTGCGGGTGATCCGGGGCCTCCCGCCAGTCCAGCACCGGCGCCACGCAGGCGTCCGAGGAGCCCAGCAGCGCCGTCCACTCGTCCCGGCTGCGGGTGCGGAACAGGCGCGCCCACGCCCGGCGCAACGCCGGCCAGTTCGCCGGGTCGGTGCGGTCCAGCGCCTCGTCCGGGTGCAACGGGAAGCCGCTGCGCCGGACCAGCTCGTCGTAGAACTGCGGCTCCAGCGCGCCCACGGCCAGGTAACGGCCGTCGGCGCACTCGTACGTGTCGTAGAACGGGGCGCCCCCGTCGAGCAGGTTCACCCCGCGCGCGTCCTGCCACATGCCCAACCGCCGCAGCGCGTGGATCTGGGTGCTGAGCACCGCCACGCCGTCCACGATGGCCGCGTCGACCACCTGCCCGCGCGCGCCGCCGCGCACCGCGTACAGGGCGGAGACCAGGCCCAGGGCGAGCATCATCCCGCCGCCGCCGAAGTCGCCGAGCAGGTTCATCGGCGGCACCGGGCGCTCGCCGGCCCGCCCGATGCCGTGCAGCGCCCCGGTCAGCGCCACGTAGCCGATGTCGTGCCCCGCGTACGGGGCCACCGGGCCGTCCTGCCCCCACCCGGTCATCCGCCCGTAGACCAGCCGCGGGTTCACCGCCAGGCAGTCCGCCGGGCCGACGCCGAGCCGCTCGGTCACCCCCGGCCGGAAGCCCTCGACGAGCGCGTCGGCGCCGGCGACCAGCGCCAGCACCACCTCCCGGCCGCCGGGGGACTTCAGGTCCACCCCGATCGAGCGGCGCCCCCGGTTGAGCAGGTCGGGGTGCGGGCTGCCGAACGCGCCCGGGTCCACGTCGGTGGCCCGGTCCACCCGGACCACGTCCGCCCCCAGGTCGGCCAGCATCATCGCCGCGAACGGCCCGGGCCCGATGCCGGCCAGCTCGACCACGCGTACGCCCGCCAGCGGGCCCGCCGCCACGTCCTCGACCATTGGCACACCATAGGCGCCGCGCGTTTGCGTCGTAAGGGGCCGGGAACCCGCCGGCCGAGACGCGGGGGAGGTGGCGTGGTCGACGACCGGATCAGGGTGGCCATGCTGCACGGTCCCGGCCGGCCCGACGCCGACGGCGTCAGCGACTACGTGACGCACCTGGTGGAGGCGCTCGACGGGGTGGGCGTCGAGGTGACCCCGGTGCCGGTGCGCCCCGACGGGGAGCGGGGCCGCTGGCGCGGCGCCACCGCCCGGGCCGCCCGCCGGGTCCGCGAGCTGGCGCCCGACGTGGTGCACGTGCAGTTCGCGCCGTCGGCGTACCGGTTCTCCGGGCAGCCCGGCCTGCTGCCGTGGCGGCTGCCCCGGCGGGTGCCGCTGGTCACCACCCTGCACGAGTACGGCTGGTGGGCCTGCCCGCGCTGGCTGCCCGGCCGGCTCTGGTCGGTGGCGGAGCGGGCCCGCTGCTGGGACCGCGAGTCCGGCCGGCTGGTGCCGGCCAGCGCGGCGGTGATCGTCACGAATCCCGGCCACGGCGACGTGCTCCGCGCGCGCACCGGCCGCGCCGCCACGCACATCCCGATCGCCCCGAACGTCGCCGACCACGTCGGGGCGGCCACCGCCGGGCAGCGGCTGCGGGCCGAGCTGGGCCTGCCCGAGGGCGCCCCGCTGCTGGCCTTCTTCGGCTTCGTGCACCCGGTGAAGGGGCTGCGGTACCTGATCGAGGCGCTGCCCGAGCTGCGGCGCGCCCACCCGGACCTGCGGCTGCTGGTGGTCGGCGGCTTCACCTCCCAGGCGCTGCCCGAGGACGAGGCGCGGGCGTTCCGCGCCGAGCTGACCGGGCTGGCCCGCCGGTGCGGGGTGGCCGACGCGGTCACCTTCACCGGGCACCTGCCCGCCGAGCGGGTCTCCGCCGCGCTGCACGCCGCCGACGTGGCGGTGCTGCCGTTCACCGCCGGGGTGAGCACGAAGAGCGGGGCGCTGCTGGCCGCGCTGGCGCACGGCGTCCCGACGGCGGTCACGCTCCCCGACGCCGGCGACGACGAGCTGCGCCGCGGCGGGGCGGTGGCGGTGATCGCCGGGCGCCGGGACAGCGCCGCGATCGTGCGTACCGTCGGCAAGCTGCTCGCCGACCCGGTGCTGCGCCGCCGGCTCGCCGAACGGGGGCGGGCCTTCGCCGCCGCGTACTCCTGGCCGAGGGTCGCCGCCGCGCACCGCGACCTCTACGCACGGGCGCTGGGGCGGGCCGGTGCCTGAGACGTACGCGGACATCCTGGTGGTGGACCTGCTCGGCGGGATCGGCGACCTGCTGATGCTGCTGCCGGCGGTGCACGGCCTGGCCCGCCGCAACCCCGGGGCGAGGCTGCGGGTGCTCACCCACGATCCGGGCGCCGACCTGGTGCGCGGCGACCCGGCGGTGGCCGAGGTGGCCACCCCACGGCACGGCCGTCCCGGCGCCGAGCGGGAGGCGGTGGCGGCGGCCCTGGCGGCACGCCGCCCCGACCTGGCCGTCAGCACCACCCGGTACGACGGGATCCCCGAGCTGCTGGCGGCCGGCGCCGGGCGGGCGGTGACCAACCTGTGGCGCGACCCGCCGCCGCACCAGCCGGTCGGGGAGCGCTACCTGGAGATCCTGCACGCCGAGGGGCTGCTGGCCGCCGCCGACCGGTCGGCCCGCCCCCGGGTGCACCTGACCGGCGGGGCGCGGCGGGCGGGGGAGCGGGCGGTGGCCCGCCTCGTCGGGGAGCCGCTCGCGCCGCCGGTGGTGCTGGTCACCGACGCCGGGATGGCGGTGAAGCGCTGGCCCGGGCGGCACTGGCGGGCCCTGGCCGGTGCGCTGACCCGGCGCGGCCACCCGGTGCTCAGCGTGGGCCCGGTCGACCCGGCCGCGCCGCTCGGGGTGCCGCTGCCCCGCGCCGACCTGCCCACCCTCGCGGGGCAGTTCGCGGCGGTGGGCCGGCGCGGCGGGGTGGTGGTCGGGCCGGACACCGGGCCGGTGCGGCTCGCCGCCGCGGCCGGCGCCCCGACGGTGGCGCTGTTCGGCCCGACCGACGCGCGGCGGTACGGGATGGGCGGCGCCGACCTCCAGGGGCTCCCCGGCTGCCCGCACCGGCGCCCCACCGCGATCACGGAGCAGCCCTGCTGGTGGGAGGCGCGCTGCCCGCTCGACGCGGCCGAACCGGCGTGCCTGGCCGCCCTCGACGTCGACACGGTCCTCGCCGCCGTCGCCACCCGCTGACCACCGCCGCGCGCCCCGTTTGCCGTGCCCGTTGAGCCTGCCCTAACCTTGGTCGCACGAGGGGAGTACTTCCCACGAACCATCCCGGTCAGTACGGCGCGCCCGGAGCGTGCCTCGGGTGGTTGCCCACGAAAGGTGGGTGAAGGAGACCTCGAACATGACAGGGTGTTCGAGGAGGCTTCATGTCCGATTTGCCGTACCTTGCCGCGACCGAGATCCAGTCGGTGGGCACGCCCACGCTGTGGGGCGTCACGATCGCCGGCGTCGTCGCCCTGCTGGTGCTGGACTTCCTGGTCACCCGCCGGCCGCACGAGGTGTCGATCCGGGAGGCGCTCGGCTGGTCCGCCTTCTACGTCGCCCTGCCGTTGGCGTTCGGCGCGTGGATCTGGTCCCGCTACGGCTCCCAGCAGGGCGTGGAATACCTCACCGGTTACCTGGTGGAGAAGTCGCTCTCCGTCGACAACCTGTTCGTCTTCATGCTGCTGCTGGCCGCGTTCGCGGTGCCGGCGGTGCTCGCCCAGCGGGTCCTGCTCTACGGCATCGTCGGGGCGCTGGTGCTGCGGGCGGTCTTCATCGCCCTCGGCGCGGCGGCCCTGCAGACCCTGGACTTCGCCTTCCTGCTCTTCGCGATCATCCTGATCCTCACGGCGGCGAAGCTGCTGCGCGACGCCCTCTCCGGGCACGAGCAGGAAGTCGACATCAACAAGATGCGCTCGGTGAAGGTGCTGCGCAAGTTCATGCCGGTCACCGACGACTACCACGGCACGCGGATGACGGTGCGCCTCGGCGGGCGGCGCACGCTCACCCCGTTCGCCCTCGTGGTGGTCGCCATCCTCGCCACCGACATCGTCTTCGCCGTCGACTCGGTGCCCGCCGTCTACGGCATCACCGAGGACCCGTACCTGGTCTTCGCCACCAACGCGTTCGCCCTGCTGGGGCTGCGCGCGCTCTACTTCGTGCTGCACGCCGCGCTGAGCCGGCTGGTCCACCTCAGCTACGGCCTGGCGGTCATCCTGGCGTTCATCGGCGTCAAGCTGGGCCTGCACTGGGCGCACGGCATCTGGCCGGGCGTGCCGGAGATCCCCACCCTGGCTTCGCTGGGCGTCATCATCGGCGTCCTGGTGATCGTCACGCTCACCAGCCTGCGGGCCACCCGCGGGAGCGTGGGCGGGGAGAAGGAGGTCGTGGTCGAGCGGCACTGAGCCGTCACCCGGGGCGGTGGCGGTCCGGCCGACCGCGCCTGCCCGGCCCACCCCGGGTGGTACGACTGACGGGTGGGAATCGTGTCACCGGGCTTCCAGGGCCGGCCCCGCTCGGCGGAGCCGGCCCTGCCGCCGGGGCAGTACCTGACGGAGGACTTCCCGGTGCTCTCCGCCGGCCCGACGCCGAAGGTGCCGGTGGAGACCTGGGAGTTCGTCATCTCCACCGAGTCCGGCGCCGAGTTCCGCTGGAGCTGGGACGAGCTGATGGCGCTGCCCCAGGAGACCCCGACGGTGGACATCCACTGCGTCACCCGCTGGTCGAAGCGCGACACCGACTGGCAGGGCGTCTCCCTGGACACGCTGCTGGAGGGCGTCGACACCGACGCGCACCACGCGCAGGCCCACTCGTACGGCGGCTACACCACCAACCTGCCGCTGGCCGACCTGCGCGGCGGGCGGGCCTGGGTGGCGCACCGCTACGCCGGCGGCCCGCTGCCGGCCGAGCACGGCGGCCCGGCCCGGCTGCTCGTGCCGCACCTCTACTTCTGGAAGTCCGCCAAGTGGGTGCGTGGCATCCGGCTCACCACGCGGGACCAGCCCGGATTCTGGGAGACCGCCGGCTACCACGACTACGGTGATCCGTGGCGTGAGCAGCGGTACCAGGGCGATTGACCGGGCCGCTGCGGTGGCGGGTGGCCCGGCTCGCCGAGCGCCGGGTGGAGACGCCGACCGCGCAGACCCTCGTGCTGGAGGCCCCCGGCTGGCCGGGGCACCTGCCCGGGCAGCACCTCGACGTGCGGCTGACCGCCCCCGACGGCTACCAGGCGGCCCGGTCGTACTCGCTGGCCGCCCCGGCCGACGGGGACCGGATCGCGCTGACCGTGCAGCGGGTGCCCGACGGCGAGGTGTCGCCGTACCTGACCGACGTCTACGCCGAGGGCGACCCGGTGGAGGTGCGCGGCCCGGTCGGCGGCTGGTTCGTCTGGCGGCCCGAGGAGACGGCGCCGGTTCTCCTGGTGGCCGGCGGCTCGGGCGTCGTGCCGCTGATGGCGATGGTGCGGGCGCGCCGCGCCGCCGGCAGCCGGGTGCCGTTCCGGCTGCTCTACTCGGTGCGCACCCCCGCCGACGTGTTCTACGCCGACGAGCTGCGCGCCCGCGTCCGCGACGACCACGGCCTGGACGTGGCGTACGTGTACACCCGGGCGGCGCCGGAGGGCTGGCGGGGCGAGCCGCACCGGGTCGGACCCGCCGACGTGAACACCCACGGCTGGCCGCCCGAGCTGGAGCCGCTCTGTTACGTCTGCGGCCCGACCGGGTTCGTGGAGACCGTGGCGGACCTGCTGGTCGGGCTCGGGCACCAGAGCCGGCGGGTGCGGACCGAACGGTTCGGCCCGACCGGCGGGTAGAGGAGGAGTGTGCGATGACCGAGCTGTCGTACCTGGACGGCAACATGCTCGACGGCCCGCTGCGGGAGGTGTTCGCCGTCGACCTGAGCGCCGCCACCGGGCGGTGCGCGCACTGCGGCGCGCTCGGCCCGCTGGCCGGCCTGCGGGTCTACTCGCACGCCCCCGGCCTGGTCGCGCGCTGCCCGAGCTGCGCCGAGGTGATGCTGCGGCTGGTCCGCTCGCCCGACCGGGCCTGGCTGGACCTGCGCGGGGCCACCTTCCTGGCGGTGCCGATGCCGCCGGACCAACCGCACCCGGGCCCGCTGTGAACGCGGGTCCGCGCGCGGGCGGGGCGACACCGGCAGCGGGAACGGACGGAGGCGGGAACGTGGCGGAGGACCTGCGGGCGCGGTCGGCGCGGGAGGTGTTCGAGGACCACCTTCGGCTCGCGGCCGAGCACCGCTTCGCGGAGGACCTGGCGCGCAACGTGTCGCCGTCCTGCGTGGTGCTGGAGCGCCGGGGCGTGTTCCGTGGCCACGACGGGGTCCGGGAGCTGGCCCACTGGCTTGAGGAGGAGCTGCCCGGCGGCGGCTACACGTACACCAACAAGCTGGTGGAGGGCCGGATGGCGTTCCTGGAGTGGACCGCGGACGCCGACGGCGCGCGGGTCCTCGACGGGGCGGACTCGTTCCTGATCGAGCAGGGCTGGATCGTCGCCCAGACCATCCACTACACGGTCGAACGCGTCGACGGCGGCTGACGGCCGCGTCGGGTGCGGGCAATCGACTGGACATCGCCGCCCGCGACGGTCAGGGTTGTCCGCCGTGAGATACCTGCGCACGGCCGGGCCGGTCGGCATCCGCCGGCCCCGCCCCGCCGACGAGGCCGAGTTCACCGCCGCGGCCCGCCGCAGCCGCGACCTGCACCATCCCTGGCTGTCGGCCCCCGACGACCCGGCGCGGTACGCCGCCTACCTGGCCAAGATCCGCCGGCGGGACCACGCCGGCTACCTGATCTGCGACCGGGGCTCCGGCGCCATCGCCGGGTACGTGAACATCAGCGGGATCCTGATGGGCGCGCTGCGCGGCGGCTACCTCGGCTACGCGGCCTTCCTGCCGTACAGCGGCACCGGGCACGCCTCGGCCGGCATCGGCCTGGTGGTCGCCCACGCCTTCGAGGCGCTCGGCCTGCACCGGCTGGAGGCCAACATCCAGCCGGGCAACGAGCCGTCCCGCCGGATCGCCCGCAAGCTCGGCTTCCGGCTGGAGGGATACTCGCCCGACTACCTGTTCATCGACGGCGCGTGGCGCGACCACGAGCGGTGGGCGATCACCGCCCCGGCCCGGACCGCGGCGACGTGACGGTGGCGGCCGGGCCCGGCCGCCACCCCGGCCCGGGTCGGCGCCCGGGCCGGCGCGCCACGCGGC
>NZ_JBSGDY010000175.1:0-12490 GCF_053602615.1 Micromonospora sp. NPDC004336 | reverse complement strand
ACATCGTCATCCTGACGGTGCTCTTCGACGCCGCCCGCACCACCGGCCGCCCCCGGCCCTGGCAGATCGTGGCCGGGCAGTACCTGGGCTCCCGCGCGGGGAGGTCGCTGCCGGGGCGTAGTCCCAGCGCGAACGCCCCCGGCCGGCTCGGCGGGGGTCCCCGCCGGGGCGTCCGTCGGCCGGGCCGCCCGCCGGGAGCCGGCGGCGCTCGCCGTCACCCGCCGGGGATCGGCGGCGCTTACCGTCACCCGCCGGGGGCCGGCGGCGCTCGCCGTCAGTCGGCGTAGCCGGGCGACATCGCCGCCGCCAGGCGCAGGTGGGCGGCGGCCCGTGGGGCGTCGCCCTGCCGCTGGAGGGTCCGCCCCAGCAGCAACTGCACGTACGAGTCGTCCGGGGTCTCCGCCGCGAGCGGCTCCAGGATCCGCAGCGCCCGGTTGAGCTGGGCGGAGTGGAAGTAGGCCCGGGCGGCGAGCAGCCGGGTGCCGCGATCGTCGCCGTGGGCGTCGAGCAGGGGCCGGAGCAGGGTGAGGGCCCCGAGGGGGTCGCCGAGGTCCAGCAGCGCCTCGGCGTGCCGGAAGCGCTCGACCTCCTCCGGGAGCTGCCGGGGGGCGCGGCGGGCGGCCTCGGCCAGGAAGTCGTGGATCACCTCCGGGGGCTGCGCGCCGCGCAGTGCCGCGCCGTTGGCGACGAACGTCGGAGAGGTCGCCACCCCCGCGGCCCGGCCCCGCAGCACGAGTTCCCGGACGGCGGTGTCGCCTCCGCCGTCGGCGAGCAGCCGGCCGCCCGCCGGGAAGCCCGCCCGGCGGGACACCTCGTCCAGTACCGCCGGGAGGCTGATGTCCAGGGCGTCGACGAAGTGCGCCCGCATGACCTCCTCGGCCACCGCGTCCTGCAGTCGCGTGCCGCCGGCCTCGTGGGCGAGGGCGATGAGCCGGTGCGCGTCGTGGCTGCTGGCCCGCCACCCGGCTCCCCAGCGCGGGCCGAGGCCCTCGGCGAGCGCGATGCGGGAGACGCGTTCCCGGTTCTCGCCGGGCGTGAGGTCCGGCGCGCAGCCCCGCAGGGCGGCGTCCACCATCGGGTCGCGCAGCACCTCCGCCAGCGGCTCGCCGGGGGTGGGTGCGGAGGGGTCGATCCGGTACGGCCGCCAGACGACCTCGACCGGGTCGCCCTGCCAGGACGCCAGCGTCCGCTCCAGCCGTCGCTTGCCGATGTACGCCCACGGGCAGACGACGTCCGCCCAGATCTCGATCCGCATGGCCGGAGACGTTACACGACACCTGTCGTATAAACCACGGGTGTCGTATAGTGTCGCCGTGACCTCCTCCGACCCCCGCGCCCGGCGGACCCGGGCCCGGCTGCGGGCGGCCGTCCTCGACCTGGCGGCGGAACGGGAGCTGGGCGACATCACGATCGCCGAGGTGGCCAAGCGGGCCGGGGTCAACCGGGCGACCACCTATCTCCACTTTCCCGACCTGGACGCGCTCGTCACCGACGCGATGGAGGAGGCGGTCGCCCAGGTGGCGCGCGCCGCGGCGCTCTGCCCGTTGGACGCCCCGCGCGACGAGCCGCCGCAGCCGCTGCGCGACCTCTTCGACACGGTCGCCGCCAACGCCGTCCTCTACCGCCGGATGCTGTCCCCGCACGGCAGCGCCCGCTTCGCCGCGAGCCTGCGGGACCGGCTCGCCGCCGAACTGCGGCGGAGCCTGGAGGCCAGGGCCCGCCCCGGAATGACCGACGACGTGCCGGTGGACGTCCACGCCGCCTACCTCGCCGGCGCCCTGACCGGCGTCATCGCCACCTGGACCGCGACGGGGGCCCCGGCCGGCGCGGCCGAGACGGCGCTCGCGACCTGGCGGTTGCTCCGTGGGTGACGGCGTCGTCGGCGGGGCAGCCGCGCAGTTCCGTCCGGTCCCCGGGCGTACGTCATTCGGGAGGTTGTCATGGTCGGCAGGCCGGCGGTAGGCGGAGGTCGGTGGGTCGAGGTGGATCCGGGCCGGGTCACCCGGTGGGTCGCCGGCTTCGCCGACCGGCACGGCCCGCCCACCACCGCCGCGCAGGCGTACGGCCTGCTGCTGGCCGCCCCGGACGGCGCGACCGCCGAGCTGCACACCCCGCCCGGCGCGGGGGCCGCCGCGGACGTGCCCGGCTTCGCGGCCGCCGCGCTCACGCCCCGCCGGATCGGCCTGCTGCTGGCCCGCAAGGGCGCGGTCGCCGTCGGCGTGGCGGCGGGGGAGGAGCTGGTCGTGTCCAAGGTCGACACCCGGTACGTGCAGGGGCGCACCGCCGCCGGGGGCTGGTCGCAGCAGCGCTTCGCCCGGCGCCGCGACAACCAGGCGAAGGCGGCGCTGGGCGACGCGGCGGACCTGGCCGTACGCCTGCTGCTGCCGGCGGCGTCGTCGCTGAGCGCGCTGGTCTGCGGCGGCGACCGGCGGGCGGTGGACACCGTGCTCGCCGACCGGCGGCTCGCCCCGCTCGTCGCCCTCCGCGCCGAGCGCCTGCTCGACGTCCCCGAGCCCCGGCACGCGGTGCTGGTCGCCGCCGTCGCCGGCGCGCGGGCCGTCCGGATCCTGGTACGCGATCCCGCGCCGTCCTGATCCGCGGGCCACGGCGGCTTCGGCCCGGCGGAGGCGCCGGTCGGGACGGCCGGCCGGACGGCGGTCGCACTAGGCTGGGCGCGAGGGTCGGGAAGGAGCCGGGATGGCGGAGACGGCTGCGGCCGACGTCGTCGTGGTCGGTGCCGGGGACGCCCCCGACGACGAGCTGCCGGTGGAGAGCCTGGGCCACCGGATCAGGCGGCTGCGACTGGCCCGGGGCCTGACGCAGCAGCAGGTGGTCGGCGCCCGCTACACCCGCGCGTTCCTCGGCGCGGTCGAGTCGGGCGCGCGGGTGCCCAGCCCCGAGGCGCTGGCATACTTCGCGGGCCGGCTCGGGCTGCCGGTGGACGACCTGCGCTACGGCCGACCGGCCGACGCGGCCGACCGGCTCGCGGCCGAGCACGCGGCGGCCCGGCGCGCCCTCTCCGCCGGCCGGCTGGACGCCGCCGAGCGGGCGCTGGCCGGGACGCGCCGTCGCGCGGAGCACTACGGACTCTCCGAACTGGCCGGTTGGGCGGGCTACCACCTGGCGGAGGCGCAGCTGCACCGGGGGCGGACGGAGGACGCCGCCGCCGGCTACGACGAGCTGGCGAAGGCGCTGCCCGACGGGTGTCCGGCGCTGCGCGCGGCGGTGCTGGCCCGGCAGGCGTACTGCCTGCTGGTCACGGGGGACGCCCCGCGGGCGGTGGCGATGCTGGAGGGCGGCCTGCGGGACCTGCGGGCGGCGCCGCCGGCGGACGCCGACGCCGAGCTGCGGTTGACCAACGCGTTGATGTACACGTACCTCGAACTGAGCTGGCGCGAGCGGGCCCGGCGGCTGGAGCGGGAGGTGACGCCCCTGCTCGACCGGGTGGGCAACCGGGAGTGGGTGGCGCAGTTCCACGCCGTCGCCGGGCAGTTGCGCCGCGACGGCGAGCTGGCCGAGGCGGACCGGCACCTGCGGGAGGCCACCCGGGGCTACGCCGAGCTGGGGCTGACCCGCGAGATCGCGCTGTGCCGCTGGGCCCGGGGCTACGTGCTGCTGCGGGCCGGGCGGCCGGCGGAGGCGGGGGCGGAGCTGCGGTCCGCCCGGGAGATGCTGGGCGCCGTCGGCGCGGTGCTCGACCACGCCGGGGCGACGCTGGAGCTGGCCGAGGCGCGCCGGCGGGAGGGCGCCCTCGCCGAGGCGGGCGAGCTGGCCGAGGAGGCCGCCCGGACGGTCGCCGCCTGCGACCACCGCGAGCTCATGGCCGAGGCCGACCGGGTACGCGGGCTGGTGCGGGCCGCCCAGGGCGACGGCGACCAGGCGCGGCGGCTGCTGTCGCGCGCGGTCGACCGGTACGAGCGGGCCGGCCTGATGGGAGACGTGGTCATCACCTGCCGGCACCTCGCCGAGCTGCTGCTGGGCCGGGCGGAGCGGGACGCGGCCGCGGCGGTGCTGCGCCGGGGCCTGCGCGCGGCGGAGCGCCTGTCGTGACCGGGCCGGAGCCCGTCGTCGCGGGGGACGGGGCTCGGGCCGGGCTGGGCGGGCGCCTCCAGCGGCTGCGGGCGGAGCGGGGCCTGACCCAGCGGGCCCTCGCCGAGCCCCGCTACACGGCGGCCTACGTCTCCGCCGTGGAGGGCGGGCGCCGGGTGCCCTCCGCCGACGCCGTCGCCCACTTCGCCGAGCGGCTCGGCGTCACCCCCGCGGACCTGGCCACCGGCCGCTCGCCGGCCGAGGCGATACGCCTCCGGCTCCGGCTGGTCGGCGCGGACCTGGCCGGGGCGGCGGGCGACGCGAGCGCCGTCCTGCGGGAGGTGGCCGTGGCCGCCGTCGACCTGGCCGAGCCGGTGCTGGCCGCCCGGGCGCGGCTCGGTCTGGCCCGCGCCGCGCTGCGCGGGGGCGATCCCGACGCCGCCTCGGCCGAGGTGGACCGGGCGGAGGAGCTGCTGGCGGGAGCGCCGCCGCACGTGCGTGCGGAGGTGGTGGCCGGCCGGGCGGCGGTGGCGTGCCACGCCGGTGATCACCGGTACGCCCGCTACCTGCTCACCGAGGCGCGGGACGCGCTGACCCGGGAGGGCTATCCGGACCCGTCGGCCCTGCTGGCCCTGCGCGCCGAGCTGGTGCTCTGCCACGTCGCGCTCGGCGACGGGGACGCGGCGGCGGAGGAGGCCGCGCGGGCCCTGGCCCTGGCGGTGCTGCCCGAGCCGGCCCGGGTGGCGGAGCTGCACCTGACCGTCGCGCGCTCGCTGCTCGCCGCGAATCGCGCGGCGGAGGCCGGGGTCGCCGCCGAGCAGGCCCGCCAGGCGGCCCGGCAGGTCGCCATGGGGGTGCAGCTGGCGTGCTGCCGCAGGGCGCGGGGGCAGGGGCGGCGGGCCGCGGGTGACCTGGCCGGCGCGCTCGCCGACCTGGCGGACGCGCACGCGGCGCTGACCGCCGCCGGGCAGCGGGCCCTGGCCGGCGACGTCGGGGTGGAGCTGGCCGAGGTGCACCATGCCCTGGGCCAGCCCGGGCGCGCCGAGGCGCTGCTGCGGGACGCCGCCGACCCGGGCGGCGACGCGGTGGTGGCGGCCCGCGCCGAGCGGGTACGCGGGCTGCTGCGGGCCGACGTCGGGGACCGGGCCGGCGCCGAGCGGCACCTGCGGGCGGCGATCGCCGGCTACCGGGCGACCGGACGGCGCCGGGAGCTGGCCGGAGTGGTCCTGCTGCTGGCGGACCGGCTGGACGGGTGGGGCCGGCCCGGCGACGCGCTCGACCTGCTCCGCGACGGCCTGCACCAGGTGGAGCAGCTCGGCGAGCGGGTCGCCGCGTTCCGCGCCACGGCCTGATCCGCCCGGCCCGCCCCACACGCCGACACGCCGGACCGCCCCGCACGCCGACATGCCCGTTCCGCCGCCCCGGCCGCCCGGTTCGTCCGAGGCGACCGGTTCGTTCAAGGTGACCGGTCCGTCCAAGGTGACCGGTCCGTCCAAGGTGACCGGTCCGTCCGGGGCGACCGGTCGCCCGTCCGCGACCCACGACAGAACGGGCGACCGGTCCGTTCCCGGTCCCGCGTCAGTCGCGGGCCCAGAGCGCCGGCGTGTTCGGCGGCTCCCAGCCGGGCTGGGCGGTGTGCGCCTGGAGACACCGGTAGGCCAGGCCGCCGTACGTCACCCGGGCGCCGGCCGCGTACGCGGTGCCGGGTGCCCAGGTGCCGCCGGGCGGGGTGCCGGTCGGGGTGCGGGTGGGACCGGGGCCGGAGGTGACGTTCAGCACGAAGTCGAAGGTGGCCTCCCGGCCGCCGTCCACCGCGCGCACCGTCATGAGCAGGGCGGGGTCGAAGATCGGGTCGGTGTTGTTGCGCGGTTCGCCGGGGAAGTACAGCTGGGTGGTGAGCACCGGCCGGTTGGGCGCCTGCGCCTTGACGTGGATGTGCCGCGTCCGCCCCGGATAGAGGCCCGGCACGATCGTGGTGAGCCGGTACGCGCCCGAGGCGTCGGTGAACTGGTGGCCGCGCAGCCGGTAGCCGGTGTTGTCGTAGGCGCCGTTGGCGTCGGCCTGCCAAAAGTCCAGCAGCACGCCGGAGACCGGCCGGCAGTCCAGCCCGAAGACGTGGCCGACGACGGTGAGCCGGGTGCCGACCACGCCGCCCTCGACCAGGGACGTCCGCCGCGGCGAGTTCGGCTTGAAGTAGGGGCCCTCCATCTGCTCCGGCGTCGGATCGTCGCCGTCGTCGCAGTACGGGGTGAGGGGCGGTGGCGACGAGGCCGCCTCCGCGCCCGAGCCCTGCGCGACGCCGGCGACGAGGAACGGGGCGGGCAGCGCGAGGGCCGCCACCCTCAGCACGCTCTTGCGTGTCACGCCGCTGCGGGGGCCGGGGTCGCCGGGCTCCTGCGCGTCGCTCGGTGCACCGTTCATGAGCGCTCCTCCTCGTGGGACAACGGGTTTCCGGCCCGGCCGGCCCGTGGGCCCGTGACGCCGGGTGGGCCGGCGTGGCCGGCGATTCGACGCTATTGACAGACGTCAGGGCGCGTCGATGTGCCGTGGGCCGCGGTCGTGGTGTTTTCCGCCGTGCCGCCGGAACGCGCCGGGGGAGTCGCCGACCTCGCGGCGGAAGAACCGGCAGAAGTAGGCGGGGTCGGCGAATCCGAGCCGGGCGGCGATCGCGGCCACGGTCAGGTCGGTTCCGGTCAGCAGGCGTTTCGCCTCCAGCACCCGGGCCCGGCGGATGAGCCGGGCGGGCGTGGTCCCGGTGGCCAGCGGCACCGCGTCGTTGAGGTGGCGCACCGACACGCCGATCCGGCGGGCGTACGCGCGGGGCGGCTCGCCGACGAGGTCGGGCTCGGCGAGCAGTTCCTCGAAGCGGCGGGCGATGGCGGCGGCCCGCCGGTTGCGGGTGGTTGCCTCCGGCGGCGGGTCGGGGGCCGGCCGCGTGGGGCGGGCCCGGAGCACCTCGGTGAGCAGGAGGTGCAGGTAGGCCCGGAGGGTGCCTTCGCGGCCCGGCGCGATCCGGCGGTGTTCGGCGGTCGCCCAGCGGAGCAGGGTGACCAGCCGCCGCGCCTGGCTGGCGTCGCGGGGGCGCCAGGAGCGGTGGGTCGAGCGGTGCAGCGCGTCGCGCGCCGCCGGCACGGTGAGCAGGAAGTCGGCGGCGCAGACCAGCACGTGCCCGCGCAGGTCGTGCTGGTCTCGCCAGTGGTGCACCTGGCCGGGCGTGACGACGAACAGGTGCGGCGGCCGGACGGGGTGGGCGTCGAGGTCGATGACGTGCGACGCCCGGCCGTGGGTGACGTACACCAGCTCGTAGAAGGTGTGCCGGTGCGGGAAGTCGGCGCGGGAGAGCGGACCGAGCTCGTCGAAGGTGCCGACGGCGAACGGCACGTCGTCCGGGCCGGGTGCCGCCAGGTGGTGCCGGGGCAGTGCCGGCGGTGGCCCGGCGGGGGCCGGTCGTGATCGGACCGACGGGTTCGGGCGGGGGGACTCCTCGGGCGGGCGCGACGGGGACACGGGCAACTCCTGCGCTGACGCGGGACGGACGCAGATCGACCGACACCTCTATTGACGGCACCGGATGCTCAACCTACGGTAATGGCAACAGAGTTAACAACAAATGTTGTCTCTCTAGTAGCGCGCCGGTGGCGGGGCTGCCGTTTCGCGTTGCGTACCTGCTCATGCCTGGTCGGTTCGACCCTCCACATCGTCCTTACCGCGAGGAGACCCCATGCTCCGCCGAACAGCCACCGTGGCGGCAACTACCCTGAGTGCCGCTTCTTTGGTGCTGGCCATGGCCCTGGCCGCCCATGCCGGCGCCGATCCCACGGCCGCGTCCGCCGCCCCGGTCGCCGCCCCCGACGGCGTCGCCCCCGAGATGTTCGCCGCCCTCCAGCGGGACCTGCGGCTCACCCCGGCCCAGGCCCGTGCCCGTCTCGACGTCGACGACCGGGCCAGCCGGGTCCAGCAGGTGCTGCGCACCACCCTCGGCGCCCGCTACGGCGGCACCTGGGTCGCGGAGCGGGGCGACACCGTGTCGGTCGGCGTCACCAGCGCCGCCGACGCCGCCTCGGTCCGCAACCTCGGCGCGCTCCCGGTTCCGGTGACGTACCCCGAGCGCGCCCTCGACGCGGCGGTCGACCGGCTGAACCGCGACGCCGCCGCCGCGCCGGCCGCGGTCGTCGGCTGGTACGCCGACCTGCCCGGCAACGCCGTCGTGGTCCTCGCCCGCGACGGCGGCGCGTCCGCCGCCCGCTCCTTCGCCGCCACCGCCGGCGTGCCGGCGGGCGTGCTGCGCGTCCGCGCCAGCACGGAGAACCCGAGGCCGTACGCGGACGTGATCGGCGGCAACGCCTACTACACCGGCAGCAGCCGCTGCTCGATCGGGTTCTCGGTCAACGGCGGCTTCGTCACCGCCGGCCACTGCGGCAGGGCCGGCGCCCGCACCTCCCAGCCGGGCGGCACGGTGCGCGGCTCCACGTTCCCCGGCCGCGACTACGCCTGGGTGCAGGTGGACGCCGGGAACACCCCGCGCGGGCTGGTGAACGACTACCGGGGCGGGACGGTGGCCGTGGCCGGCAGCGCCGAGGCCGCGGTGGGCGCGGCGGTCTGCCGGTCCGGCTCCACCACCGGCTGGCGCTGCGGCACCATCCAGCAGAAGAACGCCTCGGTGACCTACCCCGAGGGCACGGTCAGCGGGCTGACCCGCAGCAACGCCTGCGCCGAGCCCGGCGACTCCGGCGGCTCCTGGATCTCCGGCAACCAGGCCCAGGGCGTGACCTCGGGCGGCTCCGGCAACTGCAGCACCGGCGGCACCATGTACTTCCAGCCCGTCAACCCGATCCTGGCGGCGTACGGGCTGACGCTGGTCACCAGCGGGGGCCCCGACCCGACCCCGACGCCCACCTCGACCGGCAACCCGCCGGGCGACACGACCTGGCAGGTCGGCACCGCGTACGCCGCCGGCGCGACGGTGGTGTACGGCGGGGTGTCCTACCGCTGCCTGCAGGGGCACACCGCGCAGCCCGGGTGGGAGCCGCCGAACGTGCCGGCGCTCTGGCAGCGGGTCTGAGCACCACTCGCACCGCAACGGGTACGGGCCCGGTCGCCGTGGCGACCGGGCCCGCACTCGTGTCCCTCCCCGAAGGGCGGTCAGCCCACCCCTCGGGCGGCCGTCACAGCGAACCGCCGAAGGTGTCGCAGGACTTCGGGTCGCCGGTCTCGTAGCCCCGGGTGAACCACTGCCGGCGCTGCTCGGAGGAGCCGTGGGTGAACTCCTCCGGGTTCACCGGCCGGTTCGCCCGCTCGGAGATGGCGTCGTCGCCGATCTTCTCGGCCGTGTCGATGGCCTGCCGGATGTCCTGCTCGGTGATGCTGGTGAAGATCTTCTGACCGCCGGCGTCGGCGGTGCCGGTGGCGTTCTTGGCCCAGGCGCCGGCGTAGCAGTCGGCCTGCAGCTCCAGCTTCACCGACAGGGCGTTGGCGTTGCCCGGGTCGCGCTGCTGCTGGCGGCGCATCTGGGCCTCGGTGCCGAGCAGGTCCTGCACGTGGTGGCCGTACTCGTGGGCGAGCACGTAGGGCTGGGCGAACTCGCCCTCCGCGCCGAGCTGTTGCGCCAGCACCTGGTAGAAGGTCAGGTCGATGTAGACCAGGTCGTCGGCGGGGCAGTAGAACGGGCCGACGCCGGAGTCGGCCTGCCCGCAGGCGGTGTTGACGCCCTGGCTGAAGAACACCGTCCGGGACGGGCGGTACTGCTCGCCGAACGCCTGGGGCAGGGCCTGCTGCCAGTACGCCTGGATGGAGTTGACGTAGAGCGCGTTGCGGCAGTCGAGCTGCTTGAGCGCGTCCTCGGCCGAGCACTTCTGCTCCAGCGACGTGTTGTCGCCCTGCGGCTCCCCGCCGCCGTTGGTGGCGGCGTTCAGGCCGAAGCCACCGCCGACGAGTGCGACGAGCACGGCGATGACGAGGCCGACGATGCCGCCCCGGCCGCCGCCGATCGGGATGGGGATGCCGCCCAGCCCGCCGCCTCCGCCGGATCCTCGCCGGTCGTCCACCTGGCTGGTGTCGATCCGCGCGTTCTCGTTCAGCTCCATGTCTACCCCGATCACCGTTTCGATCCGTCTTGGTGGTTGCGGTACCGGACCGGGTCCGGACGGCGTTTCGGTACCCGATGATCTTGGTTGGTAATCCGGAGGGGCGGCCGGGCGGCGCCCGGTACACTTGCCCCGTGCTGCTCTGCGAAGGCTGAACCGCCCCGCGCCGACGGGCCTCGTGCCCGCCGGCGCTTTCGCGTGCCCTGAGTCAGCCCTTCCAGACCCCGAGAGCGAGTCCTCCGACATGATCACTGCCACCGGCCTGGAGCTGCGCGCCGGCGCCCGGATCCTGCTGTCCGACACCACGCTGCGCGTGCAGCCGGGTGACCGGATCGGCCTGGTCGGCCGCAACGGCGCCGGCAAGACCACCACGCTCAAGGTGCTCGCCGGCGAGGGGCAGCCGTACGCCGGGCAGATCGACCGGCGCAGCGCCATCGGCTACCTCCCCCAGGATCCGCGGACCGGCGACCTGGAGGTCACCGGCCGCGACCGGGTCCTCTCCGCCCGGGGCCTGGACGTGCTCATGGCCCAGATGAAGGAGATCGAGGCCAAGCTCGCCGACGGCGCCGACGACCGGCTGGTCCGCCGCTACGGCGCGCTGGAGGACCAGTTCGCCTCCCTCGGCGGCTACGCGGCCGAGGCCGAGGCCGCCCGGATCTGCGCCAACCTGGGGCTGCCGGACCGGGCGCTCGCCCAGACCATCGGCACCCTCTCCGGCGGTCAGCGCCGCCGCATCGAGCTGGCCCGGATCCTGTTCCGCGACGCCGGCGACAACGGCGGCGGCATCCTGCTGCTCGACGAGCCGACCAACCACCTCGACGCCGACTCGATCACCTGGCTGCGCAGCTTCCTCGCCAACCACAAGGGCGGCCTGATCGTGATCTCCCACGACGGCTCGCTGCTGGAGTCGGTGGTCAACAAGGTGTGGTTCCTCGACGCCACCCGCTCCGTGGTCGACGTCTACAACCTCGGCTGGAAGGCGTACCTGGAGGCCCGCGAGACCGACGAGCGGCGCCGCCGCCGGGAGCGGGCCAACGCCGAGAAGAAGGCCGGCGCGCTGATGGCGCAGGCCGACAAGATGCGGGCCAAGGCCACCAAGACCGTAGCCGCGCAGAACATGGCCCGCCGCGCCGAGAAGCTGATCTCCGGACTGGAGGAGGTGCGCGTCGCCGACAAGGTGGCGAAGGTGCGCTTCCCGAGCCCGGCCCCGTGCGGCAAGACGCCGCTGACCGCGACCGGCCTGTCCAAGTCGTACGGCTCGCTGGAGATCTTCACCGACGTCAACGTGGCGGTGGACCGGGGCTCCCGGGTGGCCATCCTCGGGCTCAACGGCGCCGGCAAGACCACGCTGCTTCGGATGCTCGGCGGCCTGCTCGAGCCGGACACGGGCGAGGTGCACGCCGGGCACGGCCTGCGGCTGGGCTACTACGCCCAGGAGCACGAGACGCTCGACGTGGACCGGACGGTGCTGGAGCACATGCGCAGCGCCGCCATCGAGCAGACCGACACCGACCTGCGCAAGATCCTCGGCGCGTTCCTCTTCTCCGGCGAGGACGTGGACAAGCCGGCCGGGGTCCTCTCCGGCGGCGAGAAGACCCGGCTGGCCCTGGCCACCCTGGTCTGCTCGGGCGCGAACGTGCTGCTGCTCGACGAGCCGACGAACAACCTCGACCCGGTCAGCCGGGAGCAGGTGCTCGACGCCATCGCCCGTTACCCGGGCGCGATCGTGCTGGTCACCCACGACCCCGGCGCGGTCATGGCGCTGAAGCCCGACCGCGCCATCCTGCTCCCCGACGGCGACGAGGACGCCTGGAGCGACGACCTCCTGGAACTGGTGGAACTCGCCTGACCTCCCCACCTCCTCCCGCGAGGGGCGGTCAGGGCAGCAGGTGGGGCAGGACGCCCGAGGTGGCCAGGATGGTCAGGCCGATGGCGACGAAGACGGCCGGGACGAGCCAGTGGCCGGCGCGCTCGACCAGCCGCGTCACCCGGGGGTGCCCGCCCAGCCAGGCCCCCGCGGCGCACCACAGCGCGACGAGCAGCACGAAGACCAGCAGGAAGACCGCGCTGTCGGCGGGGCCGAGGGCGCGGAACACCGGCACGTAGACGGCGATGTTGTCGGCACCGTTGGCGATCGTCACCCCGGCCACGCCGAGGGTGGAGCCGACCACCGCCGGGGCCTCGTCGGCGTCGCGGGCGAGCAGCGCGCGGACGCCCAGGGCGATCGGGAGCAGGCCGAGCAGCCCGGTCCACGGATCGGGCACCACCAGCAGCCCGGCCGCCACCACCGCGCTGGCCAGCGCCAGCGCGCCGATGCCCAGGTACTGCCCGGCCACGATCTGCCAGGGCCGGGGGCGGCCGGTGGTGCGGGCGGCGAC
>NZ_JBSGDY010000174.1:0-12560 GCF_053602615.1 Micromonospora sp. NPDC004336 | reverse complement strand
CGCGCCGGCCCCGCCGGGCCCGGCGCGTCAGGGCGCAGCACGTCAGGGCGCGGTGCGTCAGGGCCCGGCGCGTCAGGGCGCAGCACGTCAGGGCCCGGCGCGTCAGGGCCCGGCGCGTCAGGGCGCAGCGACGAGCTGCGCCTCGACCCGGAGCGGCTCGGCGTTGGCGCTCGACAGCGAGACCTGGAACGGCCCGCCGGAGCCGGTGACCTCCGTGGCGGTGACCGAACCGTCGCAGGCGCTCGTGATCGGGTCGGCCGCCCGCGCCCCGTCCACCACCACCAGCAGCTCGCCCGGGCCGAGACACCGGTACCGGAGCAGGTGGCGGGCGCCCGCCTCGGCGAACGCCTGCCGGACGTGCCCCTGCGTGCCGTCGAGCCGGGCGCGGGTCGTCCAGACGGCGCCGGGGACGTCGCCCAGGCTGCCGCCTCGGGCCGCCCCGTCGAGCCGCCCCTGCGGGACGGAACGCGGATCCGCTCCCCCCGGCCCCACGTCCACCCGGAACGCGGCGCCGGTGTTCGGATCCACCCGGAACGCGGCGCCCCGCGCGGACTGGGCCGGCACGGCGAGCCCCAGCCGGGGCTCCGGCGAGGCGCTCGGCGCGGTCGCCACCGGCCCGGTGCGCGGCGCCGCCGACTGCCACCACCAGCCGCCGCCCACGAGCGCGGCGAGCGCCGCCACGGCCAGCACCGCGGTGCGCCACCGGTCGTCGGCTCCGACGGGGTCCCCGTGCTCACCGGCGTCCGGCACACGTCCCGGCCGGTCTGCCTCGGCGTCCATTACCAGAGGGTAACCTCGGCGCGTACCAGAGGGTAACCTCGGCGCGCCCGTGGCCTCGCCGTCAGTCCCGCCGTTCGAGCAGCGCGGCGTAGAGCGTCAGGCCCGGCCCGAACGCCAGCATGACCACCCGCCTCAGCGGCGACGCGGCCCGGCGCAGCCGGTCGAGGATCAGCAGCACCGTCGGCGACGAGCAGTTGCCGTGCTCGTCCAGCGTCGCCCGGGACGCCGCCAGCCCCTCCGGCGGCAGCGCCAGCTCCCGTTCCACCACGTTGAGGATGCGCGGGCCGCCCGGGTGCACCGCCCAGCCGTCCACCCCGGACGGCGTCGTGCCGTGCCGGCCCACCAGGTCGTCGACCAGCGCGCGGACGTGCCGGGAGAGCACCTGCGGCACCTTCGGCGACAGCCCCATCCGGAAGCCGGTGTCGGTGACGTCCCAGGTCATGTGGTCGGCGGTCGAGGTGTCCGTGACGGAGACGACCTCGCGCAGGGCGTACCCCGGGCCGCCCGGGACGAGCACGGCGGCGACCGCGGCGTCCGAGAAGAGCGCGTGGGAGACGATCTGCTGGGTGTCCACCCGGGCGCCGGAGGGCTGGATGTGCAGGCTGGTCAGCTCCGCGCAGAGCAGCAGCGCCGGCCGCCCCCGGGCGGTGACGAAGTCGCTCGCCGCGCCCAGCCCCGGCAGGGCCGCGTAGCAGCCCATGTGGCCGACGAGCATGCGCTGGGTGTCCGGGGCCATGCCCAGGTCACGGGCGAGCAGGATGTCCAGCCCAGGGGTGGCGTACCCGGTGCACGAACAGACCACGAAGAGCCCGACGTCCCCGGCGGACAGGCCGGCGGCGGTCAACGCCCGGCCCACCGCCTCCTTGCCCAGCGGCAGCGCCTCGACCAGGTAGCGGCGCATCCGCCGCTCCGTCGGCCAGTCGGAGACGTCCTCCAGCAGCGGGTTGACCGCCGCCTGCCGGCGGGTGACGCCCGAGTGGGCGAAGATCCGCTCGGCGAGCGCCCGCGTGCTGCCGGTGAAGTGCTTCGAGAAGAAGCCGTCCCACAACTCGTCCTGCCTGGCCGACGGCGGATGTGCCGTCCCCAGCCCCGCGATCACCGGTACGGCCACGACGCCCACCTCTCGTTCGGCTCGACGCACCGGGCGGCCGATCCCGCCCCGGGAGGGGCCGTCGCCGTCCCCCGCGCCGGGGGTGCTCCCGTCCGCGACCCCGGCGCACTCCTCAGGTTCACCAACGAGGGACCGATCCGTCGCGGTCCGGGTCGCCGCCCAGCGCCGCGATCCCGAGCCAGTCCGCGCAGACGTCCGAGGTCGCCGGGTGCAGCGAGCCGCACCGGGCGTCCCGGTAGAGCCGCTCCAACGGATGTCCCCGCCGGGTGGCGGACGTGCCGGCGGCCTCCAGCACGGACGCCGCGACCTCGGCCGCCGTCGTGCCGGCCAGCAGCTTCGCCCGCCACACCCAGCGGTTGGTCTCCGCGTCCCCCGGCGCCTCGTCGACCCGGCGGGCGGCCTCCGCGACCGCCAGGTGCGCCGCCGCCACGGCCGCGTCGGCCCGGCCGAGGCGGGACCGGACGGCCGGCAGGCCGGCGAGGTTGCGGGCGTTGAGGTGCTCGGCCGCCGCGTCGAGCGCCGCCCGCGCCACCCCCACGTAGACGGCGGCGTAGCTGGCGACCAGCCAGTGCGGCATGAGCTGGGCGACCACGAGGGCCAACCCCTCCACGCCGCCGAGCAGGCGGTCGGCCGGAACCGTCACGTCCAGGTGCAGGTCGTGCGACGAGGTCGCCCGCATGCCCAGCGAGTCCCACGTGGGCTCGACGGTCAGGCCCGCCCCGGCCGGCACCAGGAACTGGGAGACCACCGACTGGTCGGCGGCGCTGCGGGCGGCAACGAGGTAGCCGTCGGCGTGCCCGGCCCCGGAGCAGAACGTCTTGCTGCCCTTGAGGTGCCAACCGCCGTCCACCGGCTCGTAGACGGTGCTGAGCTGGGACAGCCGGGCACCCGCGCCGCGCTCGCTCATCGCCACCGCGTACCAGGAGCCCTGGGCGGCGGCGGTCAGGAGCCGGTCCCGGGCGGCCAGCGCCTCGTCGGGCACGCCGAGCGCCTCGGCCAACTCCTCGGTGACCGCGCCGAGCGCGCCGGTGACCGAGGCGTGCATGTTGAACACCAGGGCGGTCGCCCCGTTGCCCCGGGCCAGTTCGGTGGCGACCGCCGCGTACTCGGCGAACGTGGCGCCCATCCCGCCCAGCTCGGTGGGGACCATCAGGCCGAAGAGCCCGGCCTCCCGCAGATCCCGGAAGTCCTCGACCGGGAACGAGCCGTCCCGGTCGTGCTCGGCCGCCCGGGCGGCCAGCCTCGGTGCCAGGCGGCGAGCCGCCTCCAGCGCGTGCAGCGTCATACAGCCCCCTTCTCGGCCTGTCCCTACCCCACGACCGGCCTCGCTATCCGCTCCGCGTGCCACGCCCCTGGTAGAGCACGGCGGTCGACCAGGTCGGCACGATCCGTGGCGCCGGCCCCGCGCCCACCGTCGCACCCCGACGGTCGGCGTCCGTCCCGCCCGGACGGTCGGTGGGCGTCCGGTGGGGGCGGGCGGCCGCCAGGGCCCGGCGGGCCAGCCAGCCGACCAGGCCGGGCACGCCCGGCCGGACGCCCCGCAGGCGCAGCTCGACGCCGTGCCGGGCGCACTCGGCGACCAGCGCCCGGGCGTCCACGAACAACCGTGGGTCGTGGATGCCGCTCGGCACGGTGGGCAGCCGCTCGGCGATCCGGACGGCCAGCAGCCGGCTCAGCGCCGTGTCGTTCAACGTGTCCAGGACGAGCAGGCCACCGGGCCGCAGCAGCCGGCACGCCTCGGCCACCGCGCGCCGCCAGTCCGGCACGTGCTCCAGGATCTCGCCCGCGGCCACCACGTCGGCGCAGCCGTCGGCCAGCGGCACGGCGGTGGCGTCGCCGTTGACGGGGGTCACCCCGTGCGCGGCGGCCTGCGCCAGGGCCGACCGGGTGAGGTCGACGCCGACGTGCCGGTAGCCCTTGCCGGCCAGGTGCGGGGCGAGCAGCCCGGCGCCGCAGCCGAGGTCGACCAGCAGGGCGCCGGGGCGGGACGCCGGCGGCACCAGCGCCGCGCGGGCCTCGGCCAGCCAGTGCAGCATCGCGAACACCCCGTCCGGGCGCCACCACTCGCCGGCCAGGTCGTCGTACTGGCGCGGATCGTTGCGCGGCAGGGTGCGGCCCGCGTCTCGCATGGACCGAGCGTGGCACGACTGCCCGGTAACGACCAGACTTTCCTCATGTCGTCAACGGTGCTAGGGCTGGTCAGGGCGAGTCACCCGGAACCGGCCGCCGCCGTCACCACGGTGGCCGCGCTGCTGGCGTGGGGCGCCGGGCACCGGCCCGCCGGCGTCCTCGCCGTGGCGCTCACCGTGGCGGCCAGCCAGCTCGCCGTCGGCTGGGCCAACGACGCGCTCGACGCCGACCGGGACGCCACGGTGGGGCGTACCGACAAACCGGTCGCCACCGGCGCGGTGAGCCGGCGCGGCACCGCCGTGGCCGCCGCCGTGGCCGCGCTCGCCACCCCCGCGCTGGCGCTGGCCACCAACCCGGCGGCCGCGCTCTGCGCCACCCTCGGCCTGGTCTCCGCGCTGCTCTACGACTGGCCGCTGAAGTCGACCCCGGTGTCGGTGCTGCCCTACGCGGTCTCCTTCGGGTCGCTGCCCGCCTTCGTCGTGCTGGCGCTGCCCGGGGCGCCCGCCCCGCCGGTCTGGCTGGTCGCCGCCGCGGCCTGCCTCGGTGCCGGGGCGCACTTCGCCAACGTCCTGCCCGACCTGGCCGACGACGCCCGGACGGGGGTGCGCGGGCTGCCGCACCGGCTCGGCCCGGCCGGCAGCCGCGCCGCCGCCGCCGGCCTGCTGCTCGCGGCCACCGCCACGCTGGTCCTCGGGCCGCCCGGGCCCCCGTCGGGGGTCGGCGTCGCCGCGGTCGCGGCCGCCGTCGTGGTGCCGCCCCTGAGCTGGTACGGCGGGCGCGCCACCGCCCGGGCCGGCGGGCGACCGGTGGCCGCGTTCCGGGCCGTCATGCTGATCGCCCTCATCGACGTGGTCCTGCTCGTCACGAGCGGCCGGCTGGTCTGAGCCCGAACCCCTGCGGGGTGGCATCCCCGGGTCGGCGTGCGGGGCTCGATCAGGCCCAACTACCCTGGAGCGCGGTCTGCGCGGGCATGGCCACCGTGCCCGGCGTGAGCACCGGGTGGGATCGTGACGAGGAGGACCGACGTGACGCGCTCGATCAGGGGTTCCCGGCGGGCGGCCCTGCTGCTGTCCGGGATGGCGGCGACGACCGGGCTGCTGCTGTCCGGCTGCGGCGCCGGCCAGGTCTCCGAGACCGCCAACAAGGAGCCGTCGGTCCAGGGCGTCAACCTGTCGGCCCGCAACGGCGACTACGCCGTACGCGGCCTGCTCGTCGAGTTCCCCGGCACGGAGGGATACAAGGCGGGCGCCAACGCCATCCTCAACGCCGTCATCTACAACGACTCGGAGCAGCCGGTCACCGTCACCGTGACCACCGACAGCGCCCGCGAGGTCGTGATCACCGGCACCGGCGCCGCGAGCAGCCCGTCGGCGTCGCCGACCGGGTCGCCGTCGGCCACCCCGTCCGCCTCCGGGTCGGAGTCGCCCAGCCCGGACGCCACGGAAAGCCCCGACGCCACCGGCAGCCCGAGCGCCACGGCCAGCCCGTCGGCCACGGAGAGCCCGGAGGCGCCGGCCGGCGAGCCGGCCCGGATCGAGATCGCGCCGCTGAGCTACGTGCAGCTCAACACCCAGACGGACCGCGTCCTCCAGCTCATCGGCCTGAACGAGTCGCTGCGCTCCGGCCAGAACGTCTTCCTCACCTTCGACTTCGGCAACGGCGTCACGGTCACCGGCCCGGCGCCGGTCGCCGTGCCGCTCACCCCGGCCGCGCCCCCGTCGCGGATCGTCGAGCGCGAGGGCGGCTACGAGGGCCAGGAGGAAGAGGGCGGCCACTGACCCCCGCTCCCGACTTCGACGACACCGCCGGCGTGGCGACCACCACGCCGGCGGTGTCTTCGTCGTACCCGGGGACTAACGTCCCGGTGTGACCACCTCCCGATCGACGTCCCCGCGCGCCGGCGCCGCCGGCGGGCGCGGCCGGGCGTCCAGCCGCGAGCCCCGGCCGGCCTACGAGTGCGACGCCTGCGGGCACCAGCCGCCGAAGTGGGTCGGGCGCTGCCCCGAGTGCGGCGAGTGGGGCTCGGTGGTCGAGTGCACCGTGACCGGCCCGACCGTCTCGGGAAAGGTGGTCAGCTCCCGCATGCCGGCCGAGCCGGCCCGGCCGATCGCCACGATCAGCGCCGCGCCGGCGCGGGCCCGGCCCACCGGGGTCAGCGAGCTCGACCGGGTGCTCGGCGGCGGCCTGGTCCCGGGCGCCGTGGTGCTGCTCGCCGGGGAGCCGGGCGTCGGCAAGTCCACCCTGCTGCTCGACGTGGCCCAGCAGTGGGCCGCCGGGGCCGGCAGCCCCTCGCTGGTCGTCAGCGGCGAGGAGTCGGTCAGCCAGGTCCGGCTGCGCGCCGAGCGGATGGGCACCCTGCACGACCAGCTCTACCTCGCCGCCGAGAGCGACCTCGCCGCCGTGCTCGGCCACCTCGACGCGGTCAAGCCGGGCCTGCTGGTGCTCGACTCGGTGCAGACCATCTCCACCACCAACGCCGAGGGGGTGTCGGGCGGGGTGACCCAGGTGCGGGCGGTCACCGCCGCCCTGGTCGCGGTCGCCAAGGAGCGCGGCATCGCCACCGTGCTGGTCGGCCACGTCACCAAGGACGGCCAGGTCGCCGGCCCCCGGGTGCTGGAGCACCTGGTCGACGTGGTGCTGCACTTCGAGGGCGACAAGCACTCCTCGCTGCGCATGGTGCGCGGCGTCAAGAACCGGTTCGGCGCCGCCGACGAGGTGGGCTGCTTCGAGATGCACGAGGGCGGCATCAGCAGCCTGGCCGACCCGTCCGGGCTCTTCCTGACCCGCTATTCGGAGCCGGTGCCCGGCACCTGCGTCACCGTGGCGATGGAGGGCCGCCGGGCGCTGGTCACCGAGGTGCAGGCGCTGATCGGCGCGACGGTCGCCGGCTCGCCCCGCCGCACCGTCTCCGGGCTCGACTCGGCCCGCCTCGCGATGGTGCTGGCCGTGCTCCAGCGGCGCACCGAGCGGCTGACCCTGCACGACCGGGAGGTCTTCGCCGCCACCGTCGGCGGCATCCGGGTGGTGGAGCCGGCAGCCGACCTTGCCGTGGCCCTCGCCGTCGCCTCGGGCGGGCTCAACCTGGCCATCGCGCCGCACCTGGTGGCGATCGGCGAGGTCGGGCTGACCGGCGAGGTGCGCCGCGTGGGCGCGGTGCCCCGCCGGCTGGCCGAGGCGGCGCGGCTGGGCTTCCGGCTCGCGCTGGTGCCGACCGGGTGCGGCCCCGACAGCACCGGCGTCACCCCCGGCGGCATGCAGGTGATCGAGGTCACGGACGTCCGCTCGGCGCTCCAGGCCGTCGCCCGCGCGTCCGCGGAGTGACCGACGGTGTGCCGACGACGGGACCGTCCGGGCGATAGCGGACAGCCGGGCCGGCGGCCGACGCTCCGGGCGAGCCGGGGCATCGCGACACATCACAGTAACCACGACAGCACCCACCGCAGGGCAGTCCGTAGACTGTGCCCGTGCCGATCGACCGCGACACCACCAAGCCCGCCGGCGCGACACCCCACGCCCGCACCGGCGCCGTGGGCTCCCCCGCGCGCCCGATCAGCGTGAACGTGACCGGCGCCACCGGAGGCGCCGGCGATCCGCTGCGGGCCAACCTGGCTCTGATGGCCCCGGGCACCGCCCTCCGCGACGGCCTCGAGCGGATCCTGCGCGGCCGGACGGGCGCCCTGATCGTCCTCGGCTACGACAAGGTCGTCGAAGGGCTCTGCACGGGCGGGTTCCCGCTCGACGTCGAGTTCTCCGCCACCCGGGTCCGCGAGCTGTGCAAGATGGACGGCGCGGTGGTGCTCTCCAGCGACGGCACCCGGATCGTCCGGGCCGCGGTGCACCTGATGCCCGACCCGAGCATCCCGACCGAGGAGTCCGGCACCCGCCACCGCACCGCCGAGCGCGTCGCCCGCCAGACCGGCTACCCGGTGATCTCGGTGAGCCAGTCCATGCGGATCATCAGCCTCTACGTCAACGGCCAGCGGCACGTGCTGGACGACTCGGCGGCGATCCTGTCCCGGGCCAACCAGGCGCTCGCCACCCTGGAGCGCTACAAGCTCCGGCTGGACGAGGTCTCCGGCACCCTCTCCGCCCTGGAGATCGAGGACCTGGTGACCGTACGGGACGCGGTCGCGGTGGTGCAGCGGCTGGAGATGGTCCGCCGGATCGCCGACGAGATCGCCGGCTACGTGGTGGAGCTGGGCACCGACGGCCGCCTGCTGGCCCTCCAGCTCGACGAGCTGATGGCCGGCGTCGACGCCGACCGCACCCTGGTCATCCGGGACTACCTCCCGGCGGGCCGGAAGTCCCGCACCCTCGACGAGGCGCTGGTCGAGCTGGACCTGCTCGGCGCGACCGAGCTGATCGACCTGGTCTCCGTCGCCAAGGCGATCGGCTACCCGGCCGCCTCCGACGCGCTGGACGCGGCGGTCAGCCCGCGCGGCTTCCGGCTGCTGGCCAAGGTGCCCCGCCTGCCGGTGACGGTGGTCGACCGCCTCGTCGTGCACTTCGGCAGCCTGCAGCGCCTGCTCGGCGCCACCGTGGAGGACCTCCAGGCCGTCGAGGGGGTGGGCGACGCCCGGGCTCGCGGCGTCCGGGAGGGCCTGTCCCGTCTCGCCGAGGCGTCCATCCTGGAGCGCTACGTCTGACCGTGGCCGGTCAGCCGTCGGTGACGGTCAGCTTCACCGGCTCGCTGAGCTTGGTGCCCACCCGGGCGAAGACCTGGTAGCTGCCGGCCGGCGGGTTCGGGCCCGCAGCGACGCCGTTGGCGCACTTGCTGCTGTCGCGGCCGTTCCAGCCCACCTGGTAGGAGCGCTCGAAGCCCGGGGTGAAGGACTGCACGTCGGAACCCTTGCCCGTGCCGCAGGTGTCCGAGGACCAGATCTTCTCGGCCCCCGACTTGATGAAGAGCTCCTGCGCGTCGGCGCCGACGTCGCGGCTGCACGTCCGCTCGGACCGGTTCTTGACCTTGAGCTGGAGGTCGACCACGGCCCCGCGGACCACCGACGCGGGCAGCGCCACCGGGGTCACGGTGATCTCGGCGTTCGTGCAGGCGCCGTCGTCGGCGGCCGGCACGACCGGCGCGACCGGCGGCGTGTCGGTGGCGGTCGGCCCGCCCGACGCGTCGGCGCCGCCCGGGCCGCCCGACGCGCCCGGCGACGGCACCCCGGTCTGCGGGCTCAGCACCGGGCCGGTGGCCTCCGGTGTCGCGCCGGGTGACGCCGCGCCCGGCGAGGGCTGCGCGTCGCCGCTCTTGCCGGCGTTCCGGTCCGAGCCGGTGCACGAATAGAGCAGGACAATCAGGAAGAGAAGCCCCGCTCCGAGTACGACGGCGCGACGCCGCCAGTAAACGGCGGGTGGCAGGGGGCCGACCGTCAGACGCATGATGCCCCCACCGTAGCGGCGCGGGACGCGACAGCCCGGCGCGACGCGCCGAGTCGTCGACAGCTCACCGCTTCCTCCCTCCACTCACGACGGTCAGCCGGCCGCTTGGGCCTCCGCGCCGCCGGTCTCCGGGCCGCCGGTCTCCGGGTCGCCGGCTCGCCGGGTCGCCGGGTCGCCGGGTCGCCGGGTCGCCGGGTCGCCGGGTCAGAGATACACCTTGCGCTGGTAGACGGCGTGGGCGCCGGCCACCCGGTCCAGGAAGAGCAGCCCGGCGCAGTGGTCGATCTCGTGCTGCAGCGCCCGCGCCTCGAACCCGTCGGTCACCAGCCGGACGGGACTGCCGCTGCCGGGCAGCACGCCCTCCACCACCAGCCGGCTGGCGCGCTTGACGTCGCCCGTCAGGTCGGGCACCGACATGCAACCCTCCCGGGCCACCTTCCACCGGCTCGCCTCGACGACGCGCGCGTTGCACAGCACGAAGGTGCCGTGCACGGTGACCGCCTTCGGATGGCCGGTCACGTCGACCGCGAAGACCTGCGCGCTCACGCCGACCTGCGGGGCGGCCAACCCGACGCAGCCCGGCGACACCCGCATGGTGGCGACCAGGTCGGCCGCCAGGCGTACGGTCTCCTCGGCGGTCGGGTCGACCTCGCCGCCCGGCCGGCTGAGCACCTGTTCGGGGGCGGACACCACCGGCCGCACCGCCCCGGGCACGTCCAGCGACTCCGGGGTCCAGCCGCCGAGGCCCGCGTACGCCTCGATCTGCGAGGGCCGCTCGTCGCCGGTCACAGCAGGTCCGGATCGGCCGGCCGGAGGCTCACCCCGACGCCCAGGTCGGCAGCGGTCGACGCGAGGCGTCCGGCCACCCCGTCGGCCGTGCCGGGCGGCAGTTCCACCTCGGCGACCACCACGTAGAGCGACCCCGTGAGCCGGGTGCTCAGGTCGGTGACGTTGCCACCGGCGTCGGCGAGCACGCGGGTCATGGCCGCCACGATGCCCATCCGGTCCGCGCCGTGCACCGCCATCACGTACGGCTCGCCCGCCGGGGCCGCCCCGCCGTCTCCGACGACCTCGCGTACGGTCGCCAGGAGCTGGCCGTCGGCGGAGAGCGGCGCCAGCGCGGCCTCGACCTCGGCGGCGGCCGGGCCCACGCAGACCAGGGTCATCGCGAAGTGCCCCCGCAGCCGGGTCATCGTGCTGTCGGTGAGGTTCGCGCCGAGCCGGGCGAGCACCTCGGCGACGTCGGCCACGATGCCCGGCCGGTCCCGGCCGATGACGGTGATCGCGAGCTCGTTCATCCGGGCATTCTGCCTGATCAGCCGAACGCAGCCGCAGCGCCCCGCCCAGGTTCGCCCAGCCAGCGGGACGGGTAGCCGTGGCGTCACGCCCGGATACGCCGGGCCAGCGGGACGGATAGCCGCGGTGCTCCCACCCAGGTCGCCCCAGCCGGCGGGACGGGGACGGGCGGCGCCGGAAGCCCGCCGCCCGCGCCGCGTCGGCGCCCCGCCCCGTGACATCATCGGCGGCGCGATGTCTGAGCCCACTTTCGCCGCCGTGGTCAGCCGGTGGTACCAGGAGAACGCCCGCGACCTGCCGTGGCGGAAGCCCGACGTGGGCCCGTGGGCGATCCTGGTCAGCGAGGTCATGCTGCAGCAGACGCCCGTGGTACGGGTGCTGCCGGCCTGGGAGGCGTGGCTGGCCCGCTGGCCCGACCCGACGGCACTGGCGGCGGACAGCCCGGCGGAGGCGATCCGAATGTGGGGACGGCTCGGCTACCCCCGTCGGGCCGTCCGGCTGCGGGAGTGCGCCGTCGCGATCGTCGAGCGGCACGGCGGCCGGGTCCCGGGCCGGCTGGACCAGCTGCTGGCCCTGCCGGGCGTCGGGACGTACACGGCCCGGGCGGTGGCCGCGTTCGCGTACGGCCAGCGGCACCCGGTGGTCGACACCAACGTGCGACGGGTGGTCTGCCGGGCGGTCGCCGGCGAACCGGACGCCGGCCCGGCGACCCGCCCGGCGGACCTGGTCGCCACCGAGGAACTGCTCCCCGCCGACCCGGCCGCCGCCGCGCTGGCCAGCGCGGCCTTCATGGAGCTGGGTGCGGTCGTCTGCACCGCCCGGTCGCCCCGCTGCGGAAGCTGCCCCGTCGAGTCGGTCTGCGCGTGGCGGGCGTCCGGCCGGGAGGCGCCCGCCGGCCCGTCCCGCCGCCCCCAGCGGTACGCGGGCACCGACCGCCAGGTGCGCGGACTGCTGCTCGCCGTGCTGCGGGAGGCGACCGGCCCGGTGCCGCACCAGCGCCTCGACCAGGTGTGGACCGACGAGGTGCAACGGGCCCGGGCGCTCGGCGGGCTGGTGCGCGACGGTCTCGTGGAGCCGGTCGGCGAGTCGTCGTTCCGCCTGATCGGCGACGGCCCGCCGGCCCCGGTCGGCTGACCGCCCCTCGCCCTCGCCCCTCGCCCCTCGCCCCTCGCCCCTCGCCCCTCGCCCCTCGCCCCTCGCCTGCGATGATCTTGCACTTTGTGCCCCTCGTTTGCCCGTTCTGCGGCTTTTATCGGGGCAGAAAGTGCAAGATCGCGGGGCGAGGCGCGCGTCGCTCGGGTGGCGCCCGCCGCTCAAGGTGCGCCTCTCAGCGCACGACGACAAGGGGCCGGCCCCCTGGGTGGGGGCCGGCCCTTGTCGTTGGTTGTTCGGTTGTGGGTCAGGCGGTGTAGCCGCGGGTGGCGATCCAGTCGGCGAGGTTGTCGACGCTCATCCGGTAGGAGGCCTGGTTGGGGTCGGCGGAGTCGGCGATGGTGACGGTGTTGCCGTTGTCGCGGTAGCCGACGACGCTGATGTAGTGGCCGCCTTCGAAGGAGTGGGTGGTGCCGTCGGTGTCGGTGGCGGTGCCGGCGATGTTGGCGACGACGGCGTGGCCTTCGTCGATGGCGGTGACGATGTCGGTGCGCAGCTTGTCGGTCTGCTTGTCGTCGGCCTTGGTCTCGCGGATCTCCACCGACTGGTAGGCGTCGCGACCGGTTTCCTTGTTCAGCACCGGGGTGATGTCGTTGATGGAGTTGGTGCCGGCCTCGGTGGTGCCCATGCGCTGGGCCATGCCGTCGACGTCGATGTTCTTGCCCTGGACGCTGAGGGCGTTGCGGGCGGCGGCGGGGCCGCAGTAGTA
>NZ_JBSGDY010000173.1:0-12657 GCF_053602615.1 Micromonospora sp. NPDC004336 | reverse complement strand
TCCTCGAGGGGTGCGCCGTCGGCGTGGCGGGTGACGACGGTGACGTGGTGTCCGGCGGCGGCGAGGGCGACGGAGAGGGCGTGCACGTGCCGGCCCAGGCCGCCGACGAGCACCGGCGGGTATTCCCACGACAGCATGAGGATCCGGCGGGTCTGCGGGGGCGTGCCCGGCCCGGGCTGCGTCGGTACCTGGGGCCGGGAGGTGAGGGTGGGCCGGTGGAGCCGCCCGGGGGACGTGGTGGGCTGCTCGCCGACCCGCAGGGTCGTCACATCAATCTCCGTCCATACATGGAGGTACGCGCCGGCAGCGGTGACGGCGGAACGTGGTGGGGGTGCCCGACGGGCCGAGTGGAGACGCGCGTGCGCGTCCCGCGAACAAGCAAAAGGCATCGCGCCCGGTCCCGCATCTCGAAAAGGGCCAAGGTGACGGAGGACACCCGAAGGGGGCATGGCGCCTCAGTCGGGTGGATACCGGTCGTCGGCCGATCGGGTGGATTGGCGGGGGAACGCGGGGGGCAATACCCGCACGCGCGCCGCCGGCCCCCGCCGTGTGGTGCGCTCATGGTGCGGTGCGCGCTCATGATCTTGCACTAGAGGAGCGACATGCAGGTCTGGCCGGGTGAGCGTTACCCCCTGGGGGCCACCTACGACGGGATGGGCACCAACTTCGCGATCTTCTCCGAGGTGGCCGAGCGGATCGAGCTGTGCCTGTTCGACGAGTGGGACACCGGGGCCGAACGGCGGGTCGAGCTGCGCGAGGTCGACGCCTACGTCTGGCACGCGTACCTCCCCGGCATCGAGCCGGGGCAGCGCTACGGCTACCGCGTGCACGGCCCGTACGACCCCGCGAACGGGCTGCGCTGCAACCCGGCGAAGCTGCTGCTCGACCCGTACGCCAAGGCCGTCGACGGCGACGTGCGGTGGGACCCGGCCGTCTACGACTACGAGCACGGCGACCCGGAGCGGATGAACACATCCGACTCGGCGCCGTTCATGCCCAAGTCGGTGGTGGTCAACCCGTACTTCGACTGGGGCAACGACTCCCCGCCGCGCACCCCGTACCACCACTCCGTGATCTACGAGGCGCACGTGCGCGGGCTGACCATGCGCCACCCCGACATCCCCGAGGAGCTGCGCGGCACGTACGCGGGCCTCGCCTCGCCGCCGATGATCGAATACCTGACGAGGCTCGGCGTGACCGCCGTCGAGCTGATGCCGGTGCACCAGTTCGTGCACGACCACCGGCTGGCCGACCTGGGGCTGCGCAACTACTGGGGCTACAACACCATCGGCTTCTTCGCCCCGCACCACGGCTACTCGGCCCTGGGCCGCCTCGGCCAGCAGGTGCAGGAGTTCCGGGGCATGGTCAAGGCGCTGCACGCCGCCGGCATCGAGGTCATCCTCGACGTGGTCTACAACCACACCGCCGAGGGCAACCACCTCGGCCCGACGCTCAGCTTCAAGGGCGTCGACAACGCCAGCTACTACCGGCTGAGCGAGGACGACCGCCGCCACTACGTCGACTACACCGGCACCGGCAACAGCCTCAACGTACGCAGCCCGCACTCGCTGCAACTGATCATGGATTCGCTGCGCTACTGGGTGACCGAGATGCACGTCGACGGCTTCCGCTTCGACCTCGCCGCCACCCTGGCCCGCGAGTTCTACGAGGTCGACCGCCTCTCCACCTTCTTCGAGGTGGTGCAGCAGGACCCGGTGGTCAGCCAGGTCAAGCTGATCGCCGAGCCGTGGGACGTCGGCCCCGGCGGCTACCAGGTCGGCAACTTCCCGCCGGTGTGGACCGAGTGGAACGGCAAGTACCGCGACACGGTGCGCGACTTCTGGCGCGGCGAGCCGGCCACCCTGGCCGAGTTCGCCTCCCGCATCTCCGGCTCCGCCGACCTCTACCAGGACGACGGGCGGCGGCCGTTCCACAGCATCAACTTCGTCACCTGCCACGACGGGTTCACGCTGCGCGACCTGGTGTCGTACAACGACAAGCACAACGAGGCCAACGGGGAGGAGAACCGCGACGGCGAGAGCCACAACCGGTCCTGGAACTGCGGGGTCGAGGGGGAAACCGACGACCCGGCGGTGCGCGCCCTGCGCGCCCGGCAGCGGCGCAACTTCCTGGCCACCCTGATGCTCTCCCAGGGCGTGCCGATGATCGGCCACGGCGACGAGCTGGGCCGCACCCAGGGCGGCAACAACAACGCGTACTGCCAGGACGGCGAGCTGGCCTGGGTCGACTGGGACGACGCCGACCAGGACCTGCTGGAGTTCACCCGCCGCCTGGTCGACTTCCGCCGCCACCACCAGGTGTTCCGCCGCCGCCGGTTCTTCACCGGGCTGCCCGTGCGCGGCCGGGAGGTCGACGAGCCCCTGCCGGACCTGGCCTGGTACACCCCCGACGGGCGGGAGATGACCGGCGAGGACTGGGGCAACGACTTCGGCCGCTCCGTCGCGCTCTTCGTCAACGGCGAGGGCATCCGCGAACGCGGCCAGTACGGCCAGCGCCACGTCGACAGCTCCTTCCTGCTCTGCTTCAACGCCCACGACGCGCCGCTGGACTTCACCGTGCCCGGCCCCGAGTTCGGCCAGCGCTGGGAGGTCGTGATCAGCACCGCCGAACCGGAACCGGAGAAGACGACGGTGGTCGAGGCCGGCGGCGTCCTCGGCGTGCCGGACCGCTGCGTGGTGGTGCTGGAGAGGACGGCCTGACATGTCGAGCACCCCTCGACCCGACGCGCCCCGCGTGGGCGCCACCTACCGGGTGCAGGTGCGCCCCGGCTTCGACCTGGACGCCACCGCCGACCTCGCCGACTACCTGGCCGACCTCGGCGTCACCCACCTCTACAGCGCGCCGCTGCTGACCGCGACCCCCGGCTCGGCGCACGGCTACGACGTGGTCGACCACCGGGCGGTCAACCCGGAGCTGGGCGGCGAGGCGGGCCGGCGGCGGCTGCTGCGCGCCCTGCGGGCGGCCGGCCTCGGCCTGGTCGTCGACATCGTGCCCAACCACGCCGGGGTGGCCGTGCCCGCCGCCAACCCCGCCTGGTGGGACGTGCTGCGCCGGGGCCGCGACTCGGCGTACGCGGGCTGGTTCGACATCGACTGGGACCGCGGCCGGCTGCTGCTGCCGGTGCTGGCCGACACCCCGGACGCCCTCGACGACCTCAAGCTCGCCGACGGGGAGCTGCGCTACCACGAGCACCGCTTCCCCGTCGCCGACGGCACCGGCGGGGGCAGCGCCCGCGAGGTGCACGACCGGCAGCACTACGAGCTGGTCTCCTGGCGGCGCGGCGACGCCGAGCTGACGTACCGCCGGTTCTTCGCCGTCTCCGACCTGGCCGGGCTGCGGGTGGAGGACCCGGCGGTCTTCGCCGCCACCCACGAGCTGGTGCTGCGGTGGGCGGCCGACGGCGAGGTCGACGGCATCCGCGTCGACCACCCCGACGGGCTGCGCGACCCGGCCGGCTACCTGGCCCGGCTGCGCGCCGCCGCCGGTGACGCGTGGCTCGTGGTGGAGAAGATCCTGGAGTACGGCGAGGAGCTGCCGGACTGGCCGGTGGACGGCACCACCGGCTACGACGCCCTCGCCGCCGTCTGCGGGCTCTTCGTCGACCCCGACGCCGAGGGCGACTTCACCGCCCTGGACACCCACCTCGTCGGCCGGCACACCTCCTGGCAGGACCTCACCCACGACACCAAGCTCGCGGCGGCCACCCGGCTGCTCTCGGCCGAGCTGACCCGGCTGGCCGCGCTCGCCCCCGAGGTCGAGCGCGCGGCGGCCCGGGCGGCGCTGGCCGAGCTGGCCGCCGCGTTCGCCGTCTACCGGGGCTACCCGCCGCAGGGCGCCCGGCACCTCGCCGCCGCCCGCGCCGAGGCCGGCCGCCGCCGCCCCGACCTGGCCGGCGCGCTGGACGCGCTCACCCGCCGGCTGCGCGACCCCGACGACGAGCTGGCGCGGCGCTTCCCGCAGTTCACCGGCGCGGTCATGGCCAAGGGCGTCGAGGACACCGCGTTCTACCGGTGGAGCCGCTTCGTCGCCCTCAACGAGGTCGGCGGCAGCCCCGCCCACTTCGGCGTGCCGCCGGCCGAGTTCCACCGCTTCGCCGCCGCCCGGCAGGTGCGCTGGCCGGCGAGCATGACCACCCTCTCCACCCACGACACCAAGCGCTCGGAGGACGTCCGGGCCCGGCTGGCCGTGCTCAGCGAGCTGCCGGGGCGCTGGGCCGACCTCGTCGGCGCGTGGACGGCCCGCGCGCCGCTGCCCGACCCGGCCTTCGCGCACCTGCTCTGGCAGACCGCCGTCGGCGCCTGGCCCGTCGAGCGGGAGCGGCTGCACGCGTACGCCGAGAAGGCCGCCCGGGAGGCGTCGGCGTCGACGAGCTGGGCCGACCCCGACCCCGCCTTCGAGCGGGCCGTGCACGCCGTCGTCGACGCCATGTACGACGATCCGCAGCTGCACGCCGAGCTGACCGCGTTCGCCGCGGAGATCGCCCCCGCCGGCTGGTCCAACTCGCTGGGGCAGAAGCTGGTGCAGCTCGCCATGCCCGGCGTGCCCGACACCTACCAGGGCACCGAGCTGTGGGACAACTCGCTGGTCGACCCCGACAACCGCCGCCCGGTCGACTTCGCCGTACGCCGCAACCTGCTGGCCGACCTCGACGCCGGCGCGCTCCCGCCGGTCGACGCGAGCGGGGCGGCGAAGCTGCTGGTGCTCTCGCGGACCCTGCGGCTGCGCCGCGACCGCCCCGAGCTGTTCACCGGCTACCGGCCGGTGCCGGCCCACGGGCCCGCCGGCCGGCACGCCGTCGCCTTCGACCGGGGCGGCGCGATCGCGGTCGCCACCCGGCTGCCGCTCGGCCTGGCCCGCGCCGGCGGCTGGCGCGACACGGTCCTGTCACTTCCCGTTCACGAGCTGACCGACCTGTTCACCGGCCGGGTCTACAGTGGCGGACAGGTCCCGCTGGCCGACCTGCTGGCCACCTTTCCCGTTGCGCTGCTGGCTCCCACCACCGAGTCCGTGGAGGCTGCGAAATGACCGAGTTCGCGGTGTGGGCGCCGGAGGCCGCCCGGGTCCGGCTGCGCCTGCCGGGCGTCGCCGACCACGACATGCGCCCGGGCCCCGGCGGCTGGTGGCGGGTCGAGGTGCCCGCCGCCGGCCCGGGCACCGACTACGCCTTCCTCCTCGACGACGACGAGCGGGCGCTGCCCGACCCCCGCTCGGCCTGGCAACCGGCGGGCGTGCACGGGCCGAGCCGGCTCTACGACCACGCGGCGTTCGAGTGGACCGACCACGCCTGGACCGGCCGGCAACTGCCCGGCAGCGTCCTCTACGAGCTGCACGTGGGCACCTTCACCCCGGAGGGCACGTTCGACGCCGCCATCGGCCGCCTCGACCACCTCGTCGACCTCGGCGTCGACATGATCGAGCTGCTGCCGGTCAACGCCTTCAACGGCGAGCACAACTGGGGCTACGACGGCGTCTGCTGGTATGCCCCGCACCAGCCCTACGGCGGGCCGGACGGCCTGAAACGGCTGGTCGACGCCGCCCACGCCAAGGGGCTGGGGGTGATCCTCGACGTCGTCTACAACCATTTCGGGCCCTCCGGGGCCTACGCGCCGATGTTCGCGCCGTACCTCGCCGAGCAGAGCAACCCCTGGGGCCGCACGATCAACCTCGACGGCCCGCACTCCGACGGCGTACGCCGCTACGTCGTCGACAGCGTCCTGATGTGGCTGCGCGACTACCACGTCGACGGGCTGCGGCTCGACGCCGTGCACGCCATGCCCGACAGCCGCGCCACCCACCTGCTGGAGGAGGTGGCGGTGGAGGTCGAGACGCTCTCCACCCACCTCGGCCGGCCGCTGTCGCTGATCGCCGAGTCCGACCTCAACGACCCCCGGCTGGTCAGCCCCCGCGAGGCCGGCGGCTACGGCCTGCACGCCCAGTGGAACGACGACGCCCACCACGCCCTGCACACCCTGCTCACCGGCGAGCGGCAGGGCTACTACGGCGACTTCGGCTCCCTGGAGTGCCTCACCGACGTGCTCACCGGCGCCTTTTTCCACGCCGGCACCTGGTCCAGCTTCCGCAACCGCCACCACGGCCGGCCCGTCGACCGGCAGCGCACCCCCGGCCACCGCTTCGTGGCCTACCTGCAGAACCACGACCAGATCGGCAACCGGGCCACCGGCGACCGGATCTCCGCCACCCTCTCCCCGGGGCTGCTGCGCGTCGGCGCGACGCTGCTGTTCACCGCCCCGTTCACCCCGATGCTGTTCATGGGGGAGGAGTGGGCGGCCAGCACCCCGTGGCAGTTCTTCACCAGCCACCCCGAGCCGGAGCTGGCGACCGCCGTGGCCACCGGGCGCAGGCGGGAGTTCGCCGCCCACGGCTGGCCGGCCGGCGACGTGCCGGACCCGCAGGACCCGCAGACCTTCGTCCGCTCCCGGCTCGACTGGGCTGAGCTGGACAAACCCGAACACCGCGAGATGTACGAGTTCCACCGGCGGCTCATCGCGCTGCGCAAGAGCCGCCCCGACCTGTCCGACCCCCGGCTGCACGCCGTCGACGTCCGCCACGGCGACCAGTTCCTGGTGATGCGCCGGGGCGAGACGCTGGTGGTGGCCAACCTGGCGGCGCGGGCGCAGGGCGTGTCGCTGCCGGGGGTGGCGCGGCGGGTGCTGCTGGCCACCGGTGAGGGCGTCACGGTGATGCGGGACCGCATCCAGTTGCCGGCGGAGACGGCGGCGATCGTGGCGCTCTGAGCGGCGCCCGCCGCCGTCCCGCCGCCGACGGCGGTCGTCAGCCGGCGTCCAGCACCTCGCGCAGCTTCGCCGCGAACTCGGCGGGCTTGCCCGCGTAGCCGTACTCGCCGCCGAGGAAGCCGCCGTGGTGGCTCGGGAACACCACGGCCTCCTGGCCGAGCAGCGCCGCCATGCCGACGGCCGTGCGCGCGGTGTAGGTCTCCCCGGTCTCCTCGCCGACCGCGATCACGATCCGGGTCGGCGCGGCGGTGAGCGCCGCCGCGTCGGGGCGGTAGTCGGTGATCGCCCAGGAAGCCTTCGACAGCAGCGGGTCGTCGCGGGAGCCGTCGTCCTCGGCCGGCATGCCGAACGCGGCCGGGTCGGGCGCGGGCTGGGCGAAGTAGGCGTCGGTGAACTCGCCCCGCCAGGACGTCATCGCCATGAAGGCGGCCATGCCGGCACCGGTGCCCCCCGCCTGGTACGCCTCGTAGAAGCCGGCCCGGGCGCGCTCGGCGGCCTCGGCGTCGGGAAGCACCGCGTTGATCGGCGGCTCGTGCGCCACCAGCGTGGCGACGTCGCCGGGGTGGGCCGCGACCAGTTCGAGCGCGGTCACCGCACCGCCGCTGCTGGCGAACACGTCGACCGGGCCGGCGCCGAGCGCCTCGACCAGCAGGTGCAGGTCGGCGGCCTGCTGCTGCGGGGTGTGGTCGGACCGGCCGTCGGTGCGGACGCTGCGGCCCAGGCCGCGCGGGTCGTAGGTGACGACCGTCCGGTCGGTGAAGTGGGCGGCGAGCGCGCCGAAGCCCTCCGCCGTCATCGGCTGGCCGATCATCAGCAGGGTGCGGTGCTCGCCGGCGGCCGACAGGGGTTCGCGTACGTCGTAGACCAGGTCGGCGCCGGGCACGGCGAGAGTGCGGGTGTCTGTCGTCGTCATGCCGGCGAGCCTACGACCGGCCGGCGACAGCCGGGCGCCACCCCCTCGGCGAGCCCGGCAACCACCCGGTACGCGTCGACGTGGAGGCCCGCGCGGGTGGAGCGGGGTGCGGCTCCCATAATGTTCCCGTGATCAACCGTGCGGAGGCCGTCGTCACCCACGCTGCCGTTCCCGGGGTGCGCAACTTCCGTGACGCGGGCGGGGGGGATCGCTCCGCCGGGGGGCCCTCTACCGCTCCGGTGCCCTGCACACGCTGACGCCGGACGGGGCGCGGGCGCTCAGGGACCTGCGGATACGTACGGTGATCGACCTGCGTTCCGGGACGGAGCTGACCGAGCGACCGGATCGTTGCGAAGGACTCGACGTCGCAGCCTGCCACCATCCGGTGTTCGTCGAGCGGTCCTGGCCCGACGACCAGGTGGCCCTGTACCCGTACATGGCCGAGCAGGCCGGCCCTGCCGTCGTCGCGGTGATCCGGCGGCTCATCGCCCCGGGCGCCCTCCCCGCCCTCGTCCACTGCGCCTCCGGCAAGGACCGCACCGGCCTGGTCATCGCCGTCATCCAGACCCTCCTCGACGCCTCCGAAGCGCAGGTCACCGAGGACTTTCTCCGTTCGAACGCCGCGCTGGACCTCACCGGGCCGCCGGCTGACACCGTGAGCGGGCACGGAACCCGTCCTGTCACGGCAACTCATCTCCTGCACGCCATGATCTGGATCCGCAGCAGCCATGGCTCCCCGTCCGCCTACCTCGAGGCGCACGGGGCCACCGACGCCGAGCTGGCGGCGTTACGCGCCTGCCTGACGTGACCCCGGGGAGCGGTCGTCCCGTCGCGACCGGTGGGCGAACGTCTCACGTCGACCACGGGGCGGCCGAGCCGTCAGCCAGGTAGAGCGGAGCGTGGCGGAGAAGCGATGTCCTCCAGCTCCTGGCCCGGCAGGCGCAGACCGTCGAGGCTGGTGAGGGTCCCGCAGTCGAACGTTGGGGAGTACGGTCGATCACCGCAGGGTATCGGTCCGTAGTGGCCGCCGGGCCTCGCGACGTAGGAGTGTTGCCGTGCCCCCACGGGCGAGAACGATCGTCGACCCACGGTTCGCGGCTGAGCTGCGACGGCTTCGCGAGGCGCGGGGCATGTCGCTGCGGCGGCTAGCGTCCCTCGTCAACCACGGCAAGAGCCTCGTGCACCAGTTGGAGACGGGGCAGACGAAGCCCACGGTGGCCGTCGCGGCCCGGCTCGACGAGGCGCTGGCGGCGCGGGGCGCCCTGGCCCGGCTGGTGGCGGACGCGCCCGACGGCGGCGACCGCCTGGCATACGCGACGGCGCATCCACGCCGGGTCGACGCCGCTGCGGTGCGAGCGCTGGCCGGCCTGCTCGCCGGCTATCGGCGGCTGGAGGACGCGGTCGGTTCCGGACCGATCATGGGGCCGGTGCGTGTCCACCTCGACGCCGTGACCTGTCTGCTGCGGGGCGCCCGACCCGACGTGCGGCCGAGTGTCCTCGACGTGGCCGCGCAGTGGGCGCAGTTCGCGGGCTGGCTGAGCATCGCGCGAGGCGAGGAGCGGGCGGCGACGGCGTGGCACGCGAGGGCACTGGACTGGGCGACCGAGGCCGGCAACAGCGAGCTCGTCGCGACCGTGCTGTCCTTTCAGGGGCATCAGGCGGAGTTGCGCGGCGACCTCCCCGCCATGATCCGGCTCTCCGAGGTCGCGCGCCGGGACCGGGCCGTGAACGCGGCGCTTCGGGCCTACTGCGCGGGGCAGGAGGCCAGGGGCCTCGCCATGGCCGGGGCGGCCACCCGTGAGGTGCTCGCCCGTCTGTCCGAGGCGTCGGACGTGTCGGCCCAGGCGGCGGAGGAGCCGCTGTCCCCCTGGGGCTACTGGTACACGCCGTCGTTCTTCGCCGTGCAACACGGCATTGTCTGGCGCTACCTCGGTGCGACCGACAGCCGCGCCAACGACCGGGCACTGACGTTGCTGACGGCCGGGGTCGGCGGAGTGAACGAGGAGGCGGGCGGCGCGGACTGGCACGGCCGCAACCTGGTGCATCTCGCCCTGGCGCAGGCCCAGGGTGGTGACACGACGCTGGCCCGAGAGACCCTGACGACGGCCGAGTCCATCGCGACGGCCGCTGCCTCCCGCCGACTGGCTCGTGAGGTGACGGAGGCCGTCCACCGGCTCGGCCTGTCCGCGACGCCGTAGCGGACGCGTCTCGCCCGATCAGCCACCCGTCGCCGGGCTCACGATGACCGTGGGTGACGGCGGCAGGAGGGTCTGCCCGACCTGTCGTCGCGCCACCGGTCGAGGGAGATGCGGATGGCGACGGACGAGTCGGCGCGGAGCCGGGCCGAGCGGGCGGAGGCGGTCGAGCGGGAGGCCGCGAAGCAACGGCTGCTCGCCCGGGCCGAGGCGGAGCGCGTACCGGTGGAGGAGACCACCCGGGCGGTGCCGGACCGGCGGTGGCGGCGTGACCAGCGCTGACGAGCCGATCGGCCGCCGCGTGGCGCGCTGGCGGGCGCGGCGGCGGATGACGCAGCAGATGTTGGCCGACCGGCTCGGCAGGTCGAAGAGCTGGGTGGACAAGACCGAGCGGGGCGTGCGCCCGTTGGACCGGTACCCGGTGATCCAGGAGGTCGCCCGGGTGCTGCGGGTCGACCCGCTGGTGCTGCTCGGCGAGCACCGCCCGCCGCCGTCGACGGCCGGCGGCCCGCTGGTCGGCGTGGAGGGCATCCGGGCCGCCCTCGCCCGCTACGGCGAGCACCGGGAAGGCGCGTCGGTGGTGGAGACGGAACGGCACGTCGCGCACGCCTGGCTGACCTTCCAGCACGCGCACTACGCCCAGGTGGTGCGGCTGCTGCCGGGGCTGCTGCACGCCGCGCGGGGCGTGCGGGCGCAGCAGCCGGGGTTGCTGGTGCAGGCGTACCGGATCACGTCGTCGGTGCTGGTCAAGCTCGGCGAGGCCGACCTCGGGTGGCTGGCCGCCGACCGGGCGGTGGCCGTGGCGGGCGGCGACGCGGCGCTGGCGGGGACGGCGGTCGCGTCGGTCGGTCAGGCGTTGCGCGCGTTGGGCCGGGACCGGCTGGCGCTGGTGGCGACGCTGGCCGCCGCGCGCCGCGTCGCGTCCGCGTCGGCGGCGGTGCACGGAACGCTGCTGCTCCAGGCCGCCCTGGCCGCCGCCGGCTGCGGCGACACCCACCGCAGCGAGGAACTGGTCGACCGGGCCGACCGGGTGGCGGAGCGGGTCGCCGCCGACGACCCGCACCGGACCGGCTTCGGGCCGGGCACCGTCGAGGCGGCCCGGGTGGTGGTCGCGGTGGAGCGGGGAGAGGCCGGGGAGGCGGTGCGCCGGCACGAGCAGACGGTACGGAGCCAGGCGTGGCGGCGGCTGCCGGCCGAGCACCGGGCGGCCTACCTGCTGGACGCCGCGCGGGCGTACCTCCAGGTGGGCGACCTGCGCGGGGCGGGGCGGGCGCTCGTCGAGGCGGACGCCGTCGCGCCGGCCGAGGTCCGGTGCCGGCCGCTGGCGCGTACGGTGCTCGCCGAGGTGGCGCGGTCGCACCCGGCGCCGGCCGGCGTGGCGCGGCTGGCGACGCTGGTCGGCCTGACCCGGTGAGTGCCGGCAGGTCTGGGACCTCGACACTGCCCGACCGGTCAGGGAGCACGCGGCCGACGCGCACGCCTCCCCCCGGAGGGTGCGGGCACGCTCGTCTGGTCGAAGCGGCGTGCCCGCACCCCGTCAGCCGGTCACTTGAAGCGGATGAACTTGGAGAACTGGCTGTTGAGCGTGCCCACCGACACCGTCCGGTGGCTGTACTTGTCGGCCGAGACGTAGTTGTACTCGTCGATTTCGAAGGTGCCGTTGGAGTTCACGCTGGTCACGAAGGCGACGTGGCCGTAGGTGCCGCCCAGCCGGACCGCGATGTCGCCGGCCTTCGGGCTGTTGTAGACCGGCACCCCGGCGCGCCCGGCGGCGGCCACCCACTCCTTGGCGTTGCCCCAGGCCGGCTGGCCCAGGTACTGGTTGTGGAAGGGCACGCCGACCCGGCTGCGCAGGGCCCAGGCGGCGAAGCTGGTGCACTGCCCCTTGTAGAAGTTCCACGGGTCCACGCCCGTGGTCTGGCCCTTGTACGGGTAGTCGTCCTTGGCCGGATAGGTCGTCCCGCCACCGGTGGAGAGCAGCTGGTGCGAGGCGTTGTTGTTCTTCAACGTGGCGTTCAGGTTGGTCTTGGCGCCGGGCGCGAAGTCCTGGTAGGCGTAGGAGCCGTTGTAGTCGCTGTTGTAGTAGACCCGCACCGTGCTGCCGGTGCGGTTCCACGCGGAGGCGGCGTTGTTCTTGATGCATAAGCCCTGGCCGCTGCCGGCGCCCTTGAACTCGTAGCAGTCCGGCTGGGTGGAGCCGTAGTCGGCCAGCGAGCCGGTGTGGTCGGAGATCGACCCCGCGTGGTCGCTGTTGTAGTAGTAGCAGAACTCGCCGGTATCGCAGACACCGTCGCGGTACGCCGCCTGGGCGGGCGCGGCGACCGCGAGGACGCCGAGTGTCGCGCCGAGCACGCTCGTGCTGAGGGCGCCGAGGACGCGAACCGTGATCCTGGGCATTGCACTTCCCTTCCGAGAGGTATGTGACGAAGCCTCACACTACAAGCGTTGATCTATTTGCATGTGCCCCTTCGACGCCTTGTTTCCACTGTGGAGCCTCGGCTGCCCGTTGCGCCCCCGGAGGTCGAGGCGCGGCGGCGGGGGAGGGGCTTCGGGCGTGGCGGCCCCCGCCCGGGCCGACGCCGCCTCCCGCCGCGCCCGAGCCCTCGCCGCCACCTGGGATCGCCCCACCGCGACGCGGCGAACGACAATTGCCGTGCGTGTCCCGGGCGTTTGCTCTCAGAGCGTGTTTGAGAAGGTCTGTTGTGGACGGCGTGGTGGCATGACTTCCACCGGCGAGACGGGCAGGGTGGCGCGGTGTCTGCACGCCGTGGCT
>NZ_JBSGDY010000172.1:0-12755 GCF_053602615.1 Micromonospora sp. NPDC004336 | reverse complement strand
CCCGCCGAGCCGGCCGCGCCCGGCGTCGCGGCGGGCGTCCCCGCGGCGACGCCGCCCGCGCCGAAGAAGGCCCTCGCCAAGAAGGCCGTGGCGAAGAAGGCGGTCGCCAAGAAGGCCGTGGCCAAGAAGACCGTGGCGAAGCGGGCGCCGTCGGCCGTGGCCCCGGCTGAGGACACCGCCGTCGACGCGGCCAGGCCGGCGAAGAAGGCACCGGGCCGCGCGGAACGGCCGGGTGGCCCGGAACAGCCGGGCGGCCCGGAACAGTCGGGCGGCCCGGAACAGTCGGGCCGCACGGAACAGCCGGGTGGCCCGGAACAGGCGGGCCACACCGAACAGTCGGGCGGCGGGGCGTGACCCGCCGCGTGCCGGCGGGCGGGAGCGGGTCGTGACGGGCCCGTACCGCCCCGGACCGCCGCAGGCCTCCTCGCCGGGCGTCAGGCCGGGTCCGCCGGCGGGGGCCCGTCCCGGTCCGCCGCCGGGCGTCAGGCCCGGTCCGCCGCCCGGACCGCGCCCCGGGCCGCCACCGCGTCCCGAGTCGCCCGAGGAGCACGACGAGGCGCGGCATCCCGCCGTCGACGCGGCCGTGCGGGCGATGGCCAACGCGGCGACGCTCGCCCCGGCCGACCAGATCGCGCAGTACGAGGCGGCGTACGAGACGCTGCGGGAGACCCTCGCCACCATCGACCAGGCCTGACCGGACCGGACCGGAGAAGAATCCACGCATGGCACGTCGTAACCGGCTGGACGCCGAACTCGTCCGCCGCGGTCTGGCCCGCTCCCGGGAGCAGGCCGCCGCGCTGGTGGAGGCCGGCCGGGTCCAACTGCGCGGGGTGCCCGCCCGCAAGCCCGCCGCGATGGTCGACCCCGCCGACCCGCTGCTGGTCACGGGCGAGGATCCCAGCTCGGAGTACGTCTCCCGGGGCGGGCACAAGCTGGCCGGCGCGCTGGCCGCCTTCGCCCCCGGCGGGCTGGGCGTGGCCGGCCGGCGCTGCCTGGACGCGGGCGCCTCCACCGGCGGCTTCACCGACGTGCTGCTGCGCGCCGACGCGGCCGAGGTGGTAGCCGTCGACGTCGGCTACGGGCAGCTCGCCTGGCCGCTGCGCAACGACCCCCGGGTGCGGGTCTTCGAGCGCACCAACGTCCGTACGCTGACTCCGGAGACCATCGGCGGGCCGGTGGACCTCACGGTCGCCGACCTGTCGTTCATCTCCCTGCGGTTGGTGCTGCCGGCGCTGGCCGGCTGCACCCGCCCCGACGGCGACCTCGCGCTGATGGTGAAGCCGCAGTTCGAGGTCGGCAAGGAGCGGGTCGGCGCCGGCGGGGTGGTCCGCGACCCGGCGCTGCGGGCCGAGGCGGTGCTCGACGTGGCCGACGCGGCCGCGCGGCTCGGCCTCGGTCTGGCCGACGTGGCCGCCAGCCCGCTGCCGGGGCCGAGCGGCAACGTGGAGTTCTTCGTATGGTTACGCCGGGACGCACCGCCGGCCGACCCGGAGCGGGTGCGTGCCGTGGTGACCGCCGGGCCCGGAGGCCCGGTGCCGTCCGGCGACCTGCCGGGCGCGGCGACGGAGGAGGTGGCCGGGTGAGCGAGCTGGCGAACCCCGCGGTCGCGGCTGCGCCGCGCCGGGCGGGAGCGACGGGACGGCCGTCCCGGTGAGCCGCGCCGCCCTGCTGGTCACGCACACCGGGCGCCGGCGCAGCACCGAGCACGCGCGGGCGGTCGCCGCCGACCTCATCGCCGCCGGCTTCGAGGTGCGCGTCGTGGCCGAGGAGGCCGAGGGCCTCGACCTGCCCGGCGTGGTCCCGATGACCGGCCCGCAGGCCGCCGAGGGCGCGGAGATCGTCTTCGCGCTGGGTGGGGACGGCACGTTCCTGCGCGCCGCGGAGCTGGCCCGGCCGGCGAAGGCGCCGCTGATCGGCATCAACCTCGGCAAGGTCGGCTTCCTCGCCGAGGCGGAGATCGACGACCTCGACAGCGCCGTACGCGACGTGGTGGACCGCAACTACACGGTGGACGAGCGGCTCACCCTCGACGTGACCGCCGAGTTCGACGGCGGCCCGACCATCGAGTCCTGGGCGCTCAACGAGATCAGCGTCGAGAAGGGCGAGCGCGCCCAGATGCTGGAGCTCCTCGTCGACGTGGACGGCCGCCCGCTGTCCCGCTACGGCTGCGACGGTGTGGTCTGCGCGACGCCCACCGGCTCGACGGCGTACGCGTTCTCGGGCGGCGGCCCGGTGGTCTGGCCCGAGGTGGAGGCCCTGCTGCTGGTGCCGATCAGCGCGCACGCGCTGTTCAGCCGCCCGCTGGTCACCGCGCCCACCTCCACCTTCGTCATCACCGTCGACCCGTTCACCACCCTCGCGGTGCTCTCGTGCGACGGCCGGCGCGTCTACGACCTGCCGCCCGGGGCCCGGGTCACCGTGCGGCGCGGCGCGCTGCCGGTGCGCATCGTGCGGCTGCGCGACCGCCCGTTCACCGACCGCCTGGTGGCGAAGTTCGACCTGCCGGTGCACGGCTGGCGCGGCAACCGCCGCTGACCGCGACCACGGTCGCCGGCGCGGCCCGGGCGCGGGCCGGGTCCGCCGTCGACGCGGCCCGCCCGGCCGCCGTGGCGACCCCTCGGCCGTTCGGCCGCGGCGACCACGGCCGGCCCGGCCGCCGGCGTCGTCCGGAGTCGGGCCGGTCACGTCCGACAGCCGGCTGAGCTGTACGACGCCGTCGGGCCGGCCACGACGCGGCGTCGCCGGCTGGTCAACTGTCGGGGGCCGCGTCTACTGTCGGATGCTGTGCTGGAAGAGCTGCGCATCACCGGACTGGGCGTCATCGAGGACACGACGCTGCCGCTGACCGGCGGCATGAACGTCATCACCGGCGAGACCGGTGCGGGCAAGACGATGGTGGTCACCGGCCTCGGCCTGCTCTTCGGTGGCCGCGCCGACGCCGGGCGGGTCCGGGCGCAGCCCGGCCGGGCCGTGGTCGAGGGGCGGCTGCGTCTCGACGGCCGGGTGGCCGCCACGGTGCACGCCCGGATCATCGACGCCGGCGGCGAGCCCGACGAGGACGGCTCGGTGCTGCTCAGCCGCACCGTCACCGTCGAGGGCCGCTCCCGGGCACACCTGGGCGGGCGCAGCATGCCGGTGTCCATGCTCGGCGAGGTGGGCGAGCAGGTCGTCGCCGTGCACGGCCAGTCCGACCAGCTGCGGCTGCTGCGCCCCGCCGAGCAGCGGGCCGCGCTGGACCGGTTCGCCGGCCCGGAGCACGAGAAGCTGCTCGACGCGCTGCGCGAGGCGTACACCCGCTGGCGTGGGGTGGTCGACGACCTGACCGACCGGCGGCGCAACGCCCGCGAGCGCAACCAGGAGGCCGACCTGCTGCGGCTCGGGCTCGACGAGATCACCCGGGTCGACCCGCAGCCCGGCGAGGACGACGAGCTGAAGGCCGAGGCGCAGCGGCTGGAGCACGCCGAGGGGCTGCGCACCGCGGCGCAGGTGGCCCACCAGTGCGTGGCCGGCGGCGTGGAGGCCGCCGACGAGACCCCCGACGCCACGGTGCTGCTGGGCACGGCCCGGCGCACCCTGGAGGCGCAGGCCGGCACGGATCCGGCGCTGGGTGAGCTGGCGGGGCGGCTGGAGGAGGCCGCGACGCTGGTGGCGGACGTCTCCGCCGAGCTGTCGGCCTACCTCGCCGCGCTCGACGCCGACCCGGCGCGGCTGCAGGCGATCTACGAGCGTCGGGCGGCGTTGCGCGCGCTGACCCGGAAGTACGCCGACGACGTCGACGGGGTGATCGCCTGGGCGGAGCGGGCCCGCACCCGACTGTCCGACCTGGACACCTCCGACGAGCTCCTCGACGAGTTGGAGCGGGAGTCGTCGCGGCTGGCCGGCGAGGTGGCCGACCTGGCCGGCCGGGTGTCGGCCTCCCGCCAGGAGGCGGCGACCCGCTTCGCCGAGCAGGTCACCGTGGAGCTGGCCGGCCTGGCCATGCCGCACGCCCGCATCGAGGTGGCGGTGCTGCCCCGACCGGCCGGCCGCGCCGAGCCGAGCCTGCGGGTCAACGGCGCCGAGGTCGGCGTCGGTCCGGACGGCGGCGACGAGGTCGAGCTGCGCCTGCTGGCCCACCCCGGCGCGCCCTCGCTGCCGTTGCAGCGGGGCGCCTCCGGCGGTGAGCTGTCCCGGGTGATGCTCGCCATCGAGGTGGTCTTCGCCGGTTCGGGCGGGCCGCCGACCCTGGTCTTCGACGAGGTGGACGCCGGCGTCGGCGGTCAGGCGGCGGTGGAGATCGGCCGGCGGTTGGCCCGGCTGGCCCGCAGCCACCAGGTCCTCGTCGTCACCCACCTGCCGCAGGTCGCCGCGTTCGCCGACCGGCACCTGGTGGTGGCGAAGGACACGGGCGGGGCGGTCACCACGAGCGGGGTGCGGGTGGTGGAGGACACGGAGCGGGCCCGGGAACTGGCCCGGATGCTCGCGGGTTTGCCCGATTCCGACCTGGGTATCGCCCATGCCGAGGAGCTTCTCGCCGTGGCGTCCCGGGAAAGGCGCCCCTGAGACCGGCGATTGTGAGCACAGGCACACCGGCCCGCGCGCCGGTGTGCTTCCCTGGGTAGGCGGCCCTGCTCAGGCATGTCGCGACGGATTTGCCTGCCTCACATGCCAGGATGGTCACGATGCGTCTACCCACGTTGCGCCGGACCCGGAACGCGGAACCGGGCAAGATCCTCGGCACCGCACGCCTGGACCGCCGGACAAAGCGCCTGGTCGGCCGGCTCCGCCCCGGTGACATCGCGGTCATCGACCACGTCGACCTCGACCGGGTCGCCGCCGACTCGCTCGTCGCCGTCGGTGTCGCCGCCGTGCTCAACGCGAAGCCGTCGGTCTCCGGGCGCTACCCGAACCTCGGCCCCGAGGTGCTGATCGGCGCGGGCATCCCGCTCCTCGACGACCTGGGCGAGGGGATCTTCGAGCGGCTGCGCGAGGGCGACACGGTCCGGATCGAGGGCAACACCGTCTTCGCCGGCGACGAGCCGGTGGCGCACGGCAGCCTCCAGGACGCCGAGACGGTGGCCAAGGCGATGGCCGACGCCCGGGAGGGCCTGTCGGTCCAGCTCGAGGCGTTCGCGGCCAACACGATGGACTACCTCAAGCAGGAGCGCGACCTGCTCCTCGACGGCGTCGGCGTGCCGGACATCCAGACCGAGATCCAGGGGCGGCACTGCCTGATCGTGGTGCGCGGCTACGACTACAAGGCCGACCTGGACGTGCTGCGTCCCTACATCCGCGAGTTCAAGCCGGTGCTGATCGGCGTCGACGGCGGCGCGGACGCGCTGGTGGAGGCCGGCTACACCCCCGACATGATCATCGGCGACATGGACTCGGTCACCGACGACGTGCTGCGCTGCGGCGCCGAGGTGATCGTGCACGCCTACCCGGACGGCCGGGCGCCCGGCCTGGCCCGGGTCACCGGGCTCGGCGTTCCGGCGGTGACCTTCCCGGCCGCGGCGACCAGCGAGGACCTGGCCATGCTGCTGGCCGACGAGAAGGGCGCCTCGCTGCTGGTCGCCGTCGGCACCCACGCCACGCTGGTGGAGTTCCTCGACAAGGGCCGCGGCGGCATGGCCTCGACGTTCCTGACCCGGCTCAAGGTCGGCGGCAAGCTGGTCGACGCCAAGGGCGTGAGCCGGCTCTACCGGCAGAGCATCTCCGGTTCCTCGCTGCTGTTGCTGGTGCTCTCCGCGATCGCGGCGATGGCCTCCGCCGTGGCGGTGTCCACCGTCGGCAAGGCGTATTTGGGCGTGGTCTCCGAGTGGTGGAACAATTTCGTGTTCCAGCTTGAACAGCTTTTCTAGCGTCCGACCGATCAAGAGGCTGCAGGTGTGATCAACTTCCGGTACCACGTGGTGTCCCTGACCGCGGTCTTCCTGGCGTTGGCGATCGGTCTGGTGGTCGGCACCGCCGCCCTGAACGGCCCGGTGGCCGACTCGCTCAAGGAGAACGTCAACGAGCTGCGCAACCACAACCAGCAGATGCGCCAGCAGGTCCAGAGCATGGAGCGCGAGCTGGAGCTCGAGGAGGACTTCGCCGCCCAGATGGCGGAGGTCGTCCTGCCCGGCACCCTGACCGGCAAGCGGGTGCTGGTGCTCAGCCTGCCGACCGGGCGCGACCACACCGAGGGCGTGGTCAAGATGCTCCAGCTCGCCGGGGCCGAGGTGACCGGCCGCGTCGACCTGCAGGACAAGTTCATCAACCCCGACAACAACAACAACCTGCTGGAGCTGGCGGTGACCGCCGCGCGGCCGACCAGCGCCCCGACGTCCGGGCTGCCCGGCAACGGGCACGGGGTGGAGACGTCCAGCGCGCTGCTGGCCAGCGTCCTGCTGGACCGGGCCCCCGGCGCCGCGCCGGTGAGCGAGGCCGACCGGCGGGCGGTGCTGGCCGCGTACACCAACGCCAACTACCTGACCACCGAGGAGCGGGTCAGCAAGCCGGCGGAGGCGGTCGTGGTGGTCAGCGGCCAGCCGTACGTGGACAAGGACTCGGCGAAGAAGGACGAGTCGGTGCTCAAGGTCGCCGAGCAGTTCGACCAGGCCGGGACGCTCGTCGTCGCCGGCAACGGCTCGGCCGGCGGCAACCTGGTGGCGGCCGTGCGCAGCGACCCCGTGCTGGTGCAGAGCATCTCCACCGTCGACAACGCCAACACCGTCCAGGGGCAGCTCGTCACCGCCCTCGCGCTGGTGCAGCAGGTCACCGAGAAGAAGGCCGGGCAGTACGGCGTCGCCGACAACGCCACCCTGCTGCCTAGACTGCCCCAGTGAGCGAACGACGTACCCCGGTGTCCGGATCCAGGTTCTGCGCAGAGCGGGAGGTGGCCGCGTGAGCGTGCTCGGTCGGCTGCTGATCGCCGGGGCGGGCGCCGCCGTCGCCCGGTACGCGCTGCGCGAGGTGCGCACCTCGCCGGCCGGACCGGCGCTGGACCGGACGAACTTCCGCGGCCGCACGGTGACCCTGGCCGCCGGGCCCGCCCTCGCCGTCGGCGCCGCCGGGGCGGGCGCGTTCGGCGCCTCCAGCGCCTCCTCGGGCGCTGCGGCCCTGGTCGCCGGGGTCGGCGCCGGCGCGGTCGGGCTCTACGACGACGTGGTCGGTGCGCGGCCGGAGCAGAAGGCCGCCAAGGGCTTCGCCGGGCACCTGGCCGCGCTGCGCGAGGGACGGGTCACCGCGGGGCTCGTCAAGGTCGTCGGGGTGGGCGCGGCCGGCCTCGGCGCCGCCGCGCTGCTCGCCGCCGACCCCCGGGTCGCCGGGCACCGGCGCCGCCGGCGGCAGGGCGCCCTGGGCCGGGGCGTCGACGTGCTGCTCGGCGCGGGCGTCATCGCCGGCACCGCCAACCTGCTCAACCTGCTCGACCTGCGCCCGGGCCGGGCCCTGAAGTCCGGCATCCTGCTCGGCGCCCCGCTCGCCGGCGGCCCGCACGGTGGCATCGCCGCCGGCGCGGTCGGCGCCGCCGCCGGGCTGGTCGCCGACGACCTCGCCGAGGACGTGATGCTCGGCGACAGCGGTGCCAACGCCCTCGGCGCGCTGCTCGGCGTGGCGCTGGCCGCCCGCAGCGGCCCGGTCGGGCGGGCCGGGCTGCTCGCCGTGCTCGCCGGCCTCACCGCGGCCAGCGAGAAGGTCAGCTTCACCCAGGTCATCCAGCGCACCCCGGGGCTGCGCGAGCTCGACGCGCTGGGCCGTCGCGCCGACTGACGTGACGACCCCGGCACCCCTCGCCGGCGCCGGCCGAGTGGCCGGAGCGGCCGCGCTCATCGCCGTCCTCACCGTGGTCAGCCGGCTCGCCGGCTTCGGCCGCACCGCCGTCTTCACCTGGGTGGTGCAGAAGAGCGACCTCGGCGGCATGTACGTGATCGCCAACACGGTCCCCAACATCATCTTCGAGATCGTCGCGGGTGGCGCGCTGGCCAGCCTGGTCGTACCGCTGCTGGCCGCGCCCGTCGCGGCCGGCGACCGGCGGGCGGTGGCCGCCACGACGGGCGCCCTGCTCACCTGGACGGTCACCCTGCTGGTGCCGCTGGCCGTGCTCGTCGCGGTGGCCGCCGGCCCGATCGTGTCGCTGATCAGCGAGGGGCGCTCGCCGGCCGAGCTGGAGGCCGGCGCGCGGATGCTGCGGGTGTTCGCCCCGCAGCTGCCGCTCTACGGCATCGGCATCGTGCTCACCGGCGTGCTCCAGGCGCACCGCCGGTTCGCCTGGCCGGTGATCGCGCCGCTGCTGTCCAGCCTCACGGTGATCGTGGTCTACCTCGCCTTCGGCGGCGTCGAGGGGCGTGGCGTCGGGGTGGGGCAGGTCAGCCGCGGGGGAGAGCTGATCCTGTCCGCCGGCACCACGGCGGGCGTGGTGGTGCTGTCGCTGTCGCTGCTGGTGCCGCTGCGCCGGCTGGGGCTGCGCCCGCGCCCCGGGTACGCCTTCCCCGCCGACGCGCGGGCGCGGGTGACGGGGCTGGCGGTGGCCGGCGCGGTGACCGTCACCGCGCAGCAGCTCGCGCTGCTGGTGCTGCTGAAGCGGGTCTCCGGCGGCCCGACCGGCTCGCCGCAGGTGTTCAACCTGGCCCAGACCATGTACCTGCTGCCCTGGGCGGTGCTGGCGGTGCCGCTGGCGACCGCGGCGTACCCGGCGCTGGCGACCGCGGCGGCGGCCGGTGACGACGACGACTACCGGCGCACGCTCTCCTCGACGACGCGCGGGGTGCTGCTGTTCAGCTGCCTCGGCGCGGCGGCGCTGGTCGGCACGGCCGGGCCGGTCGCCGCGTTCTTCTACCCGACCGGTCCCGGCTCGACGGCCGCCGGGATCGCCGGCTTCGCCCCCGGGCTGCTCGGCTACGGCCTCTTCGCGGTGCTCTCCCGGGCCCTCTACGCCCGCGGCGACACCCGGCCCGCCACGGTGGCGATCACGGCCGGGTGGCTGGCCGTGCCGGTGGCGGCGGTGCCGCTGGCGGCGGTGTTCCCGGTGGCGGACCGGGTGCTGGCCGTCACCCTCGCCAACTCGGTCGGGATGCTGCTGCTCGGCGCCCTGCTGCTCGTCGCCGTGCGGCGCGCGGCCGGGGCCGCCGCGCTCACCGGAGTGGCCCGTGCCGGCGCCGCCGGGCTGCTCGCCGGGGCGCTGGCGGCGCTCGCCGGGGCGGCCGTCTCGCGCTGGCTGGACGCGGCCGGCGACGGCACCCCGGCGACACCAGCCGCACTCGTGCAGGGCATGCTGTCCGGAGTCCTGGTCGGTGTCGTGTTCCTCGCCGTCGTGTGGCTGGTCGACCGGCGGGACGTGCGGCCGCTGCTCGCCGGGGTGCTCCGGCGACTGGGGCGGGGCCGGCGCGGGCCGGCGGCCCCCGCCGGACGGACGGGTGCGGGCGAGATCCCCCCGGAACGGGGTGACGGGAAGGAGACGGTGTCCCGGTGAGCGGGTGCAGGACGGGTGACCGGCCGGCGGCGACCGACGAGCGGGGGTGGTCGAGGTGACGGAACCGGCACCGGTCACCGGCTGGCGCGGCACCGTGGCCCTGCTGCTCGCCTCCAGCACCGGCGGGGTCGGGCAGCACGTCCGCTCGGTCGCCCGGGGGCTGACCGCCGCGGGCGCCTCCGTGCTGGTGTGCGGGCCCGCCGCGACGCAGGAGCAGTTCGACTTCACCGGCGTCGGCGCCCGGTTCGTGCCGGTGGAGATTCCGGCCAGCCCGACCCCGGCCGACGCCCGCGCGGTCACCGCGCTGCGCCGGGCCCTCGCCGCCGAACGGGTCGACGTGCTGCACGCCCACGGGCTGCGCGCCGGGCTGGTCGCCGTCCTCGCCCGCCCGGCCGCGCCACTCGTGGTCACCTGGCACAACGCGGTGCTCGCCGGCGGGTTGCGCGGCGGCGTGTCCCGCCTCGTGGAGCGGGTCGTCGCCCGGGGCGTCCGCGTGGCGCTCGGCGCCTCCGCCGACCTGGTCGAGCGGGCCGCCGCGCTGGGCGCGCCGGACGCCCGGCTCGCCCCGGTCGCCGCGCCCGCGCTGGGCGCGCCGCGCCGCCGCCGGGCCGCCGTCCGCGCCGAGTTCGGCGTCGGCCCGGACCAGCCGCTCGTCCTCTCCGTCGGCCGGCTGCACCCGCAGAAGCGGTACGACGTGCTCATCGACGCGGCCGCCCGGTGGCGTACCCGCACGCCGGCGCCGGTCGTGGTGGTCGCCGGCAGCGGCCCGGCCTACCTGCCGCTGGCCGCCCGGATCTCCGCCGCCCGGGCTCCGGTGACCCTGCTCGGGCACCGCACCGACGTGGCCGACCTGCTGGCCGGGGCCGACCTGGCGCTGGTCACCAGCGACTGGGAGGCCCGCCAGCTCTTCGCGCAGGAGGCGATGCGGGCGGGCGTACCGCTGGTGGCGACCGCCGTCGGCGGGCTGCCCGAGCTGGTCGGCGACGCCGCGGTGCTGGTGCCGCCGGGGGACACCGACGCGGTCGACGCGGCCGTGCGCGGCCTGCTCGACGACGAGGCCGGCCGGGCCGACCTGGGCCGGCGCGGCGCGGCCCGGGCCGCGACCTGGCCCACCGAGGCCGACACCCTCGCCCAGCTGGCGGCGCTCTACGCCGAGCTGGCCCCGGCCGCCGGCGCCGACGGCGGGCCCACGGAAACCGGACGTGACGGCCACGCCCCGTCGACGGGACGCCGGTGATGCTGCGCAGACTCGCCCCCGCCCTGCTGACCCTGGTCGTGGTGGCGCTCGGCATCACGGCGCTGACCGCCCGGCCGCAGCGGGCGGCGCCCGAGCGCACCGCCGACTTCGTCGTGCTGGCCGGCGTGGCCGGGCTGCGCTGGGAGGACGTCGACCCGGAGACCACCCCGACGCTGTGGCGGATGGCCCGGGACGGCTCGATCGGTTCCCTCTCGGTGCGCTCGGCGCACCGGCCGACCTGTCCCGTGGACGGCTGGCTGACCCTCGGCGCGGGCAGCTATGCGGCGTGGAACGGCAGCCGGCAGAGCGAGGGTTGCCCCCCGACGGCGGTGACCGTCGAGCAGCCCGACGGCATCGGCGCGAACCTGCCCGACCAGGAGGGCGTCGTCCGGCACAACCAGGAGCGGCTGCCGTGGGGCACGGTGCCCGGGGCGCTGTCGGAGTCGGTGCGTTGCTCGGTGGCGGTGGGGCCCGGCGCGGCGGTGGCCGCCGCCCGGCCCTTCGGCCGGGTCGACCGGTACGCGGCCGCGCTGCCCCCGGACCCCGCCGAGCTGCTCGGCTCGTGCGTGCTGAGCATCGTCGACCTCGGCACGGTGACCGGCGAGGATCCGGCGCGGCGGGCCGCGGCGGCCCGCGAGGCCGACGTCCGGCTGGCCCGGGTGCTCGCCGCGCGGCCGCCCCGCTCGCTGGTGATCGTCGCCGGGGTCTCCGACACCGACGTGCCGTCCCGGCTGCACGTGGCCGTCGCCGACGGGCCGGGCTGGGAGCGCGGGTGGCTCACCTCGGCCAGCACCGGCCGGGAGGGCTACCTGCAACTGGTCGACCTCGCACCGACGGCGCTCACCGCGCTCGGCCGGCCGATGCCCGAGCGGCTCTTCCTCGGCCGGCCCGCCGTGTCGGTCGAGGGGCGCCCGGCCGACCTGGCCGCCGCGATCGCCCAGCCGGCCGACGCCGACCGGGAGGCCGCCGCCCAGCGCCGGGTGGCCGACTGGTTCTTCGCCCTGCTCGCCGGCGTCCAGGTGCTGCTGGCGGTGGCGGTGCTGCCGCTGCTGCGCCGGGCCCGCCGGCACGCCGGCCCGTACGGTCCGGAGCCGGTGTCGCCGCGCGTCGTGTCGGTCGTGGAGCTGCTGCTGATCGCGGCCGCCCTGGCCGTCCCGGCCGCGCTGCTCGCCGACGCGGTGCCCTGGTGGCGCGGCGACCACGCCAGCGTCTACTTCGCCGTGGTGACCGTCGTGCTGCTGGCCGCCGCCACCGCGGTGGTCCGGCTGGCGCCCGGCTACGCCAGCACCCTCGGCCCGCTCGGCGCGGTGGCGGGCCTGACCACCCTGGCGGTGGGCGTGGACGTGCTCACCGGCGCCCGCCTACAGCTCAACGGGGTGGTCGGCTACTCGGCCCTGGAGGGCGGCCGGTACGCCGGGCTGGGCACGGTCGGGCTCGGCGTGTTCCTGGCCGGGGCCCTGCTGAGCGCGGGCTGGCTGGCCCAGCGGGTCCGCCGGTCCTGGCGGCCGATGGTCGTGGTGGCCGTCGGCGGCGTGGCCGTGGTGGTCGTGGGCAGCCCGTACCTGGGCGCCGACTCGATCGGCGCGATCGCGCTGACCGCCGGGCTGAGCGTTGCCGCCGCGATCAGCGCCGGCGGCTGGCTGACGATCAGCCGGCTGGTCTGGGCGACCATGGCCGGGCTGGCGCTGACCATCGGCTTCGCGGTGCTGGACCTGCGCCGGCCCGCCGCCGAGCGGGGCAGTCTCGGCCGGTTCCTGGCCGCCGTCGGCGACGGCACGGGCGGGCTGACGGTGCACCGCTCCAGCACGGCCAACTTCGAGACCCTGGTCAACAGCCCGTTGACGGTGCTGGCCCTGGCCGGCGCCCTGCTGGTCTGGTTCGCCCTGCTCCAGCCGTGGGGCGGGCTGATGCGGCTGTTCGGCATCTACCCGGCGATGCGGGCGGCGATGGCCGGAACGGCGGTCGCCGCGGTGATCGGCGGGCTGCTCGGCGGCGACCCGGCCGGCGCGGCGCCGCTGACCGGCGTGGACAACATCACCGGCACCGCCGGCGGCGACCTCTACGTGGCCGAGGACGGCGGCAACATGG
>NZ_JBSGDY010000171.1:0-12802 GCF_053602615.1 Micromonospora sp. NPDC004336 | reverse complement strand
CGGGTGGCGCGGTCGGGCGCGCCGCGCCCGGAGGGGGAGTCGGGGACGCGCCGCCGGGGCGGAACAATAGACTCGCTCCGGTCACCGCGCGTCACGCAGCACCGATCGCGCGGTCGGCACCCGGCCCGACCAGCAGCATCGTCACGAAGGGGGCACCGATGGCCGCCATCTCCCGCGAGGAGGTCGCGCACCTGGCGCGACTGTCGCGGCTCGCCGTCACGGAGGAGGAGCTGGACACCTTCGCCGGCCAGCTCGACGTGATCCTCCAGGCGGTCGCGCAGGTCGGCGAGGTCGCGGCGGCGGACATCCCGCCGACCTCGCACTCGGTGCCGCTGACCAACGTCCTGCGGGACGACGTCGTGGTGCCCGGGCTGACCCCGGAGGAGGCGCTGTCGGGCGCGCCCGACGCCGAGGAGCAGCGGTTCCGCGTACCGCGGATCCTGGACGAGGATGTGGCGTCATGAGCGAGCGGACCATCAGGCGCGGTGTGCGCGGCGCTGAGGGCGCCGGTGAGCGAAGCGAGGCGGCGGCATGAGTGACCTGACCAGACTGACCGCGACGGAGATCGCGGGGCTCGTCGCCGCCGGCGAGACCTCCGCCGTCGAGGTCACCCGGGCGCACCTGGACCGGATCGCCGCGGTCGACGACCGGGTGCACGCGTTCCTGCACGTCGACAGCGAGGGCGCGCTGGCCGCCGCCGCCGCGGTCGACGCCCGCCGCGCCGCCGGCGAGGAGCTGGGCCCGCTGGCCGGCGTGCCGGTCGCCGTCAAGGACGTGCTGACCACCAAGGGCGTGCCGACCACCGTCGGGTCGAAGATCCTGGAGGGCTGGCGCCCGCCGTACGACTCGACGATCGTGCGGCGGCTGCGCGAGGCCGGCACGGTGATGCTCGGCAAGACCAACATGGACGAGTTCGCGATGGGCTCCTCCACGGAATACTCGGCGTACGGGCCGACGCACAATCCGTGGGACCTCAGCCGCATCCCGGGCGGCTCGGGCGGCGGCAGCGCGGCGGCGCTGGCCGCGTACGAGGCGCCGCTGGCGATCGGCTCCGACACCGGCGGCTCGATCCGCCAGCCCGGCGCGGTCACCGGCACCGTCGGCGCGAAGCCGACGTACGGCGGCACCTCCCGCTACGGGCTGGTGGCGTTCTCCTCCTCGCTGGACACCCCCGGCCCCTGCGCCCGTACGGTGCTGGACGCCGCGCTGCTGCACGAGGTGATCGGCGGGCACGACCCGCGCGACTCCACCTCGATCCCGCAGCCGGTGCCGGACGTGGTGGCCGCCGCGAAGCGGGGCGCGACCGGCGACCTGACCGGCGTGCGGCTCGGCATCGTCAGCGAGTTCACCGGCGAGGGGGCCGAGCCGGGCGTGCTGGCCGCGTTCCGGGAGTCGGTCGACGCGCTGACCAAGCTGGGCGCCGAGATCGTCGAGGTGTCCTGCCCCAACTTCAAGTACGCGCTGCCGGCGTACTACCTGATCGCCCCGAGCGAGTGCTCCTCCAACCTGGCCCGGTTCGACGGCGTCCGGTTCGGCCTGCGGGTCGGCGACGACGGCAACCGGTCGCTGGAGGAGGTCATGTCGATGACCCGCGAGGCCGGCTTCGGCCCCGAGGTCAAGCGCCGGATCATGATCGGCACGTACGCGCTCTCGTCGGGCTACTACGACGCCTACTACGGGCAGGCGCAGAAGGTCCGCACCCTGATCACCCGGGACTTCACCGCCGCTTTCGAGCAGGTCGACGCGCTGATCTCGCCGACCACCCCGTTCGTGGCGTTCCCGGTCGGGGCGCGCACCTCGGATCCCTACCAGATGTACCTGGCCGACCTGTTCACCATCCCGACGAACCTCTACGGCGGGCCGGGCATCTCGGTGCCGTGCGGGCTCTCCGACGGGCTGCCGGTCGGTCTGCAGGTCATGGCCCCGACGATGGCCGACGACCGGATGTACCGGGTCGCCGCCGCGCTGGAGAGCGCCGTCGGCACGTTCACCCCACCGGCACTGTGAGGCAGGAGCTCAGATGACGACGACACTGCCCGCGTACGACGAGGTCGTCGCGCGCTACGAACCGGTGATCGGCCTGGAGACCCACGTCGAGCTGGGCACGAACACCAAGATGTGGTGCGGCTGCCCGACCGACTTCGGCGGCGCGCCGAACACCCGGGTCTGCCCGGTCTGCCTGGGCCTGCCCGGCTCGCTGCCGGTGGCCAACAAGGCGGCCATCGAGGCGACCATCCGGATCGGCCTGGCGCTGAACTGCTCGATCGCCGAGTGGTGCCGGTTCGCCCGGAAGAACTACTTCTACCCGGACATGCCGAAGAACTTCCAGATCAGCCAGTACGACGAGCCGCTCTGCTTCGACGGCTACCTGGACGTCGAGGTGAACGGCGAGCTGGTGCGCATCGGCATCGAGCGGGTGCACCTGGAGGAGGACACCGGCAAGACGCTGCACGTCGGCGGCGCCACCGGGCGCATCCACGGCGCGACGGAGTCGCTCGTCGACTACAACCGCGCCGGCATCCCCCTCGTCGAGATCGTCACCAAGCCGGTCCCCGGCGCCGGGGCGCTCGCGCCGGAGGTGGCCCGCGCCTACGTCACCGAGCTGCGTGACGTGATCCGCTCGCTGGGCGTCTCGGACGTGCGGATGGAGGAGGGGTCGCTGCGCTGCGACGTCAACACCTCCCTCAACCTGCCCGGCCAGGAGTGGGGCACCCGCACCGAGACCAAGAACGTCAACTCGCTGCGGTCGGTCGAGCGGGCGGTCCGGTCGGAGATCATCCGGCAGGCGTCCGTGCTCGACGCGGGCGGCCGGATCACGCAGGAGACCCGGCACTTCCACGAGGACACCGGCGACACCACGCCGGGCCGCTCCAAGGAGACCGCGACCGACTACCGGTACTTCCCGGAGCCGGACCTGGTGCCGCTCGCGCCGGACGCCGCCTGGGTGGCCGAGCTGAAGGCCGCCCTGCCCGAGCTGCCCCGGCTGCACCGGCGCCGGCTCCAGGAGCAGTGGGGCCTGTCGGAGGCGGACATGCAGTCGGTGCTCAACGCCGGCGCGGTCGAGCTGATCGAGCAGACCGTGGCCGCCGGCGCGACCCCGGCCGCCGCCCGCAAGTGGTGGCTGGGCGAGCTGTCCCGGCGGGCCAACGAGACCGGCGTGGAGCTGGCCGACGTGGGGGCCACCCCGGCGCAGGTCGCGGAGCTGCAGGGCCTGGTCGACGCCGGCAAGCTCAACGACAAGCTGGCCCGGACCGTCCTGGAGGGCGTGGTGGCCGGCGAGGGCTCGCCGACCGAGATCATGACCAACCGGGGCCTGGAGGTCGTCTCTGACACCGGCGCGCTCACCGCCGCCGTGGACGAGGCGATCGCCGCCAACCCGGACGTCGCGGAGAAGGTCCGCAGCGGCAAGGTCGCGGCGGCCGGCGCGCTGGTCGGCGCGGTCATGAAGACCACCCGCGGCCAGGCCGACGCCAAGACCGTCCGCGAACTGATCCTGGAACGCCTCACCGCCTGAGGCGTACGGAAAGGGCCCCTTCGGTTTGTGGGAAGGGGCCCTTCCGCACACCCCCCGACCCTCCCGCACCCCCGCACCCCCCCCCCGCACCCCTCGCGAGGCGTCAACGGCGACGCCTAGATGGAGCCACCGTGAACGAGCAGCCGCCCCGTACCGACCTCGACGTCCTCGACGAGATCCAGCGGCGGGTGCTCTGGCTCGCCACCCGGATCGTGGACGCGGCCAACCACGACCGCGACACCGGCGACGGGGTGAAGGTGGGCGGGCACCAGGCGTCCAGCGCCTCGCTGGTGACGGCGATGACGGCGCTGTGGTTCGCCCACCTGGACGCCAAGGACCGGGTCGCGGTCAAGCCGCACGCCTCGCCGGTCTTCCACGCCATCCAGTACCTGCTGGGCAACCTCGACCGCTCCTACCTGACCCGGCTGCGGGCCCGGGGCGGCCTCCAGTCCTACCCGTCGCGGACCAAGGACCCCGACGAGGTGGACTTCTCCACCGGCTCGGTGGGGCTCGGCGCGGCGGCGCCGCTGTTCGCCGCCGCGACCCGGCGCTACGTCGACGCGCACTTCGGCGCCCGCCCGCACTCGCGGTTCGTCGCCCTCATCGGCGACGCCGAACTCGACGAGGGCAACATCTGGGAGGCGGTCGCCGACCCGGCCACCACGGGCCTGGGCAACGTGATGTGGCTCGTCGACTTCAACCGGCAGTCGCTGGACCGGGTGGTGCCCGGGGTGCGGATCAACCAGTGGCGGGGCCAGTTCGAGGCCGCCGGCTGGCACGTCGTCGAGGTCAAGTACGGCCGCAGGCTCGCCGAGGCGTACGCCCGGCCGGGCGGGGAGCGGCTGCGCGACTGGATCGACGCGATGCCCAACGAGCAGTACCAGTCGCTGTTCGGGCTCGCCGGCCCGGCGCTGCGCAGGCAGTTCCTCGACGGCGCGCCGGACGGGATCGAGGCGTTCATCGCCGACATCGGCGACGACGAGCTGGGGCCGCTGGTCACCGACCTGGGCGGGCACGACATGGCGGCCATGCTCGACGCGTACGCCCAGTGCGACGCCGTCACCGACCGGCCCAGCGTGGTGTTCGCGTACACCGTGAAGGGGTGGGGGCTGCCGATCGCCGGCAACCCGCGCAACCACTCGGCGCTGCTCAGCACCGAGCAGGTCGACGCGCTGCGCGCCGCGCACGGCCTGACGGCGGAGACCGAGTGGGACCGCCTCGACCCGGCGTCGGAGGCCGGCATCCGGGCCGGCGAGCGCCGGGAGGCGCTGTCCCGCGCGCCCCGCGAGCGGGCGCTGGGGGTCACCGTCCCGGAGAGCACGAGGGTACGCGCCAACAAGCCGATCTCCACCCAGGAGGTCTTCGGCCGGGTGCTGGTCGAGCTGGCCCGCAACCCGGAGGTGGGCCGCTACCTGGTGACCACCGCGCCGGACGTGGCGACCTCCACGAACCTCGCCGGGTTCATCAACAAGACCGGCGTCTTCGCGCCCACCGAGCAGCGGTCCTGGACCGAGGACCGGATGCTGCGCTGGACGGAGAGCCCCGCCGGGCAGCACATCGAGCTGGGCATCTCGGAGATGAACCTGTTCCTGCTGCTCGGCCAGCTCGGCCTGTCGTGGGACCTGTCGGCCCAGCCGCTGCTGCCGGTCGGCACCGTCTACGACCCGTTCGTGCTGCGCGGCCTCGACGCGTTCCTCTACGGCACCTACTCGGGCTCCCGCTTCGTGGTCGCCGGCACCCCGTCGGGCATCACCCTTGCCCCGGAGGGCGGCGCCCACCAGTCGACCATCACCGCCTCGGTGGGCCTGGAGCTGCCCGGGGTGACGTTCCTCGAGCCGGCGTACGCGGCCACCCTGGACTGGCTGCTCTGCGACGCGTTGGGCCAGATCGCGGGCGGCTCCACCCCGTCGGCGACGGCCGCCCCGGCCGAGGACGGCGCGTACTACTTCCGGCTCAGCACCCGCCCGATCGACCAGGCGCCCTTCGAGGCGGCCCGGGCCCGGCTCGGCGACGCGGTGCTGCGCCGGCAGGCGGTCGCCGGGGCGTACCGTCTGGTCGACGCCCACCAGGCGTACCCGCACCTGGCCGACGCCCCGGTGGTGCAGCTCGCCGCCTCCGGCGCGGTGCTGCCCGAGGTGCTCGCGGCGGCGGCGGAGCTGGCCGAGGAGGGCATCGCCGCGCACGTCGTCGACGTCACCTCGCTGGACCGCCTCTACCGGGCCTGGCAGCGCACCCTGCGGCAGGGCGTCCGCACGGCGACCGTGCCGAGCGTGCCGGGCGCGCTGCGCTCGGCGTTCGTCGACCGGGTACCGGTGGTGACGGTGCACGACGCGGCCTCGCACGCGATGGCGTGGCTGGGCTCGGCGGTCGGCGCCCCGGCGGTGCCGCTGGGCGTCGACGAGTTCGGCCAGTCCGGCAGCGTCCACGAGCTGTACGAGCTGCACGACCTGCTTCCCGGCAGCATCGTCAACGCGGCCCTCGCCGCCCTGTCCCTGCGCTGACGCGACGTCGGCCGCCCTGTCGCGCCGGGGCCACCGCCCACGACCGGCGCGACAGGGCCACCGGATCGGCGAGCCAGCGGGTCGGGGTCAGCGGGTCGGGGTGGGGGTGACCGGGGCGGGGATGCCCGCCTTCGGGTCCTCCACGACGTGCCGTTCCAGGTTCACCTGGGCCTGGCCGGTGCCGCCCACGGTGATGTCGTCGTACGCCTGGAGCAGCTTGTTCTCGTCGAAGTAGAGCACGCTCATCGACAGCGGGGTCGGCTTCTCGCCCTCCAGCCCGCGCAGCCCGGCGCCGCCCGTCGACCCCTGCACCATGAGCTGGGTCGGCATCTGCCCGGGCGCCTCCGGCAGCTTCGACACCTGCCGGCTGTGGGTGTGCCCGGCGAGCACCAGCGGGCAGGTGCCCGACAGCGGGCCGGCGGAGGCGGGATCGTGCACCAGCGCGATGTTCACCGGCCGCGGCGAGCTGCGCACCGTGGCGGCGAGCTGGTCGCCGACGCCGATCACCTGGTCGGCGACCTGCTTGGTGAGGCCGCTGCCCGCCGGGGAGGTGTTCTTGTCGGGGGTGAAACGCGGGTCGCCGATGCCGGCGATCGTCAGCCCGGCGACGGTGGTGGTGGTGTTGTTGAGCACGATCGCGTTCGGCTGGCGGGCCACGGCCGCCGCCGTCCGGCCGGAGTCGTGGTTGCCCCGGATGTAGACGTACGGCTTCTTGAGCAGGCCGATCGAGCCGACGTAGGAGGCTTCCGGCTCGCTGCCCCAGTCGGTGATGTCGCCGGTGTCGATCACCACGTCGATGCCGAACTGCTCGACGACGGTGCGGATGAGCTGCCAGCCGGTGGGGTTGAGGTGCATGTCGGAGACGTGCAGCACCCGGGTGGTGCCGGGCGCCGGCTCGTAGACCGGCAGGGAGGAGACGGTGGTGTAGAGCTGGCTGACGTTGCCGACGATGCGCTGGAGCTGCTCGGCGTAGCGGGTGTAGTCGTTGGCGATCCGCCGAGCGTCGCCGACGATCGCCGGGGCGTTGACCAGCAGCCCCTCGTAGCGGGGCTCCTCGATGGCCTGGGGGCGGATGGTCGACGCGGCGGCGCCGAGGCTGCCGGCCGTGATGACCAGCGCCAGCCCGCCGGCCCAGGCCGCCCGCCGGGTGTCGCGGAAGACCAGCAGCGCCAACAGCAGGGTGACCAGCACGGTCGAGGCGAGCGTCCGCAGGCCGAGCCGCAGCACGCCCTCCCGCACGTCCTCGACGGCCGAGCGGCTGGCCCGGTCGATGCTGGCCGGGTCGTCGAGCAGCGCCTCGGTGCGGCTCTGGTCCAGCGCGCCCAGCTCGACCGTGAGGTGGGTCGGCCCGTCGTGGCTGTCGAGCAGCAGCGCGCCGAGCGGCGGGATGTCGACCGTGGTGCCGCCGCTGGCCGCCGGCGCCACCGTCAGGTCGGCCTGGAACGGCCCGATGTCGGTGCTGACCCGGCCGCCGGCGAGCACGCCGATCACCACCCCGACCAGGGTGACGACCAGGACCGCCAGCGTCACCCCGCTCGCGCGCAGTGCGCGCCGCCCGGCGTCGCGGCGGCGGGCGCGACCGGCCGCCGGGGCGTCGCCGCCTCGGTGGTCCTGCTGCTCGTTCTCCTGCCCGTCCATGTTGAGATTCTGACCTGCCCAGTGAGGGATCTTGGGAAACCCGGACGCTCCGGTGGCGTCAGCTCCGCCCGGCCCCGCCGTCGGCGAAGACCAGACGCAGCAGCCGGTCGTCCTCGGGCACCGGGTTGCCGCGCCCGTCGTGGTTGGAGGTGCTCACCCAGATCGAGCCGTCGGGGGCGGCGGCCACGGCGCGCAGCCGCCCGAACCGGCCGGTCAGCAGCTCCCGCGGCTGCCCGAGCACCGTGCCGGTGTCGGTCAGCTCGACCAGCCACAGCCGCTTGCCGCGCAGGCAGGCCGTGACCAGCAGCCGGTCCGTGGCGGCCAGCCCCGAGCAGGAGGCGTCCGACGTCGGCCACTGGACGATCGGGTTGACGTAGCGCTTGTCGTCGTCGCGCCCCTCGACCTGCGGCCACCCGTAGTTGCGCCCCTTGGTGACCTGGTTGATCTCGTCCCAGGTGTTCTGGCCGAACTCGACGGCGTACATCCGCTTGCCGGCGTCCCAGGCGATGCCCTGGACGTTGCGGTGGCCCACGGACCACACCGGGGAGTTCGGGAACGGGTTGCCGGGGGCGGGCTTGCCGTCCCGGGTGATCCGCAGGATCTTCCCGCCGAGGCGCTTGGCGTCCTGCGCCTGCGGCCGGTCGCCGGCGTCGCCGGTGCTCGCGTAGAGCAGGCCGTCCGGGCCGAACGCGAGGCCGCCGCCGTTGTGGATGCCCGCCTTCGGGATGCCGGTGAGGATCGGCGTGGGCGTGCCGCCGAGCTCCAGCCGGGCGATCCGGTTGTCGCGTGCGGTCGTGTAGTAGACGAAGACCGTCCGGTCCCGCCGGTAGTCGGGGGAGACGGCGATGCCCATCAGCCCGCCCTCGCCGGCCGCCGCCACGTCGGGGACGGTCTGCACCGGGGTGACCTTCAGGCCCTCGGGCCCCGACTCCGGCCCGACTCGCAGGATCCGGCCGCTGTCCCGCTCGGTGACCAGCGCGGCGCCGTCGGGCAGGAAGGCGATTCCCCACGGCACCCGCAGCCCCTTGGCCAGCACGGTGGTGACCACCTCCTGGCCGGCGGCGCCGGCGCTCGCCGTCGCCGAGGGGGTCGGGAAGGTGGGCGGCTCACCGGCCGGGTCCGGCTCGGGCTCGCCGAAGCTGCAACCGGCGGTCGCGATCAGCAGCGCCGCACACGACGCCGCCAGGGCCGCCCGGAGGCGGCGGGTGCGAGGGTACGGGGGACGGGCGCTCACCCGGCCCAGGGTAGCCCGCCCGGGCGTCCCGCCGGGGCCGACGGATCGGACCGGACGCCGTGGCGGGTGCTCAGCGGGCCCGGACGGCGAGGAGCGCGACGTCGTCCTCCCGGTGGTGGACGGCCGTGAGCAGCAGGTCGCGGAGCTCGTCCAGCGGCAGCCCGTTCGTGCCGGCCAGCCGCTCGGTCAGCTCCGTCAGCCCTTCGTCGATGCTGCGGTCCCGCCGCTCGACGAGGCCGTCGGTGTAGAGCAACAGGGTGTCGCCCACTGCCAGATGACCCTCCCGGCTGGTGCGGCGTACGGGTCGGCGCAGCCCGAGCAGCGGCTCCGCCGCCCCGCCGAGCACGTCCACCGCGCCCCCGGCCCGGACCACGAGCGGCGCGGGGTGGCCCGCGTTGCACCAGGTGACCCGCCGGCCGCCGGCCTCGTCGGCGCGCAGCCGCACCAGGATGGCGGTGGCCGCGGCGGGGATGCGCAGCCCGCGCATCGTCTCGTCCAGGCGGCTCATCAGCTCGTCGACGGTGTCGGGCCGGCCGTACGCGTTGCCCCGCACCAGGTTGCGCAGCTGGCCCATCGTCGCGGCGGCCTCGATGTCGTGGCCGGCCACGTCGCCGATCGCGGCGATCAACTCCCCGCCGGGCTGGCGGAAGGCGTCGTACCAGTCGCCGCCGACCTCCACCCGGTCCGCCGCCGGCTGGTAGCGGGCGGTCAGCTCCAGGTCGTCGGTGGCGGGCAGCTCCGGGAGCATGCTGTGCTGCAGCACGTGCGCGACGTGCCGCTGCTCGCCGTACATCCGGCTGTTGCCGATCGCCTGCCCGACCCGGCGGCCGATGTCCTCGGCGATGAACAGGTCGCTGTCGTCGAAGCCGCGCCGCGCCGGGCCGTTGATCAGGCTGACGCAGCCGAGCACCCGCCCGGCGTCGCTGATCGGGACGCTGAGGTGCGACGAGAAGCCGAGCCGCGCGGCGATCGCCGGCATCTCCGGCCCGACGGTGCCCCGCCGCACGTCGGCGAGCGAGCCGGCCCTGCCCAGCACGGACCGGCCGGTCCGCAGCACCGTCCGGGTGATCGAGTCGGCGCTCAGGCCGGTCCGCATCAGCTCGGCGAAGCGGGCGACGTCGGCCGCCCGGGACGGGTCGTGGTGCACGGCGGTCACCTCCCGGGGTGATCCGTCGCGCCCGACGAGGGTGACCAGGACCCAGTCGGCCAGCAGCGGCACCATGGTGTCGCGGAGGTGCCGCAGCACGGTGGTCACGTCGAGCGTCCCGGCCAGCGTCCCCGCCAGCTTCGCGAGCAGCTCCAGCCGGCCGTTGGCCTCCTCGGCGCGCCGGCGCGCCTGCTCGGCGCCGTCGAGGGCGATCCGCAGCCGCAGCTCCGACGAGCAGGCGGCGGCCAGGTCGGCCAGCGTCCGCAGGTGGTCGGCGGTCCAGTCGCGGGGCTTGTCGTCGATCGCGCAGAGCGACCCGAGGACGCGGCCCTCCAGGTCGGTCAGCGGCATCCCGGCGTACGCCACCACGCCCAGCTCGGGCCCGGCGAGGTTGTCCCGGTCGAGGGGGTCGAGCCGGGCGTCCGGCAGCGCCATCGGGGTGCCGAGGTCCACGACCTGCCGGCAGAACGAGTGGGTCAGCGGGGTCTGCCGCAGGGCGGCCCAGGGCTGCGACAGGCCCACCTCGCCGGGGAAGAACTGGCGGTCGGCGTCGACCAGGGAGACCAGCGCGACGGGCACGTCGAGCAGGTCCCCGACCAGCCGGGCGAACCGGTCGAACGCCTCGTCGGGGGCGGCGGTGAGCCCGGTCTCGGCGAGGGAGCGCAGCCGGTCCGGGTCGCGCAGCGCCGAGGCCGGGGCAGCGCACCCCGGGGCGTCGTCGCGAATGCCGTCGGTCATCGATCACCTGCCTGTGCCGATCGGAGGCCGACCGGCACTCCGGCCACCCCTATACCCCGTCCGCCCCGGGATCGACACGGCCCGCGGGCGGTGGCCCCTGACCCACGCGCGGGCGACCGGCCCGTTCGGGTACCGGGCCCGCCCCGCCCCACCCGCGGCGGTGCCGGGGGCCTATCGTCGGCGGGCGTGAAGGTATGGATCCCGCACGAGGCCGGCCGTACGCTCCTCGGTGAGCTGCCGCCGGACGTCACGGTCGAGGTGCTCACCGACGCGACCCGGCGCCCCTCCGAGGTGGCCGGCGTCCGGTTCTGGGTGCCGCCCTTCCTCGCCGGCGGCGACGCCACCGCGCTGCTGCGCGAGCTGCCCGACCTGGCGGTGGTGCAGCTCCTCTCCGCCGGGGCGGACGCCTGGGCCGGCCGGGTCCCGGAGGGCGTGACGCTCTGCGACGCCCGGGGCGTGCACGACCCGTCCACCGCCGAGTGGGTGGTCACGGCGATCCTGTCCCAGCTGCGGGCCTTCCCCACCCTCGCCCGGGCGCAGGCCCGGCGCGAGTGGGCGTACGACGAGGTGGCCCCCACCGACGAACTGGCCGGCAAGCGGGTGCTGATCGTCGGGGCGGGCTCCATCGGCACGGCGGTGCGGGACCGGCTGGCGCCGTTCGACGTGACCTTCACCCTGGTGGCCCGGACCGCCCGCCCCGGGCAGGGCGTGCACGGCGTCGAGGAGCTGCCGGGGCTGCTGCCCGATGCCGACGTGGTGGTGCTGCTGGTGCCGTTGACCGAGCAGACCCGAGGGCTCGTCGACGAGGGGTTCCTCGCCGCGATGCGCGACGGCGCGCTGCTGGTCAACGCCGCGCGCGGGCCGGTGGCCCGGACGGAGGCGCTGGTCGCCGAGCTGCGTACCGGCCGGATCTCGGCCGCGCTGGACGTGACCGACCCGGAGCCGCTGCCGGCCGACCACCCGCTCTGGACGATGCCCAACGTGCTGCTCACCCCGCACGTGGCGGGCTCGGTGCGCGGTTTCCTGCCGAGGGCGTACCGGCTGGTCGGGGAGCAGGTCCGGCGGTTCGCGGCCGGCGAACCGCTGGTCAACGCGGTGGTCGACGGCTACTGAGCCGCCGGGCCGGGTGGTCGGCGCCCGCGCCGCCGGGACACGCGCCGCACCGTGGACGGCGGGTCGGCGCGCCGGGCCGTGGTCGGCGGGCCAGCGCGCCGGGCCGGGGACGCTGGCTCGGCGCGCCGCGCCGGGGACGGCGGGTCAGCGCGTCGAGCCGGGCAGGGTCTGGCCGGTGGCCTCGACCAGGCGGGGCAGGTCGCTGCCGCGAACGGCGGGCAGCTGCACCACCTGGCCGTCGTCGAGCCGGGCGACCGCGCGGCCACGCGGGCCGGGGGCCAACTCCACGACCCGGTCCCAGCTGATCCGGCGCTGCCCGAGCAGCGCCCGCAGGCGCAGCTCGTTGGCGTCCGCGTCGGTGCCGGCGCGCAGCGCCCAGAGCCCGACGGCGAGCGGGACGAGCAGCACCGGCAGCAGATACCACCGGGCCCCGGCCAGCGGCAGGGCGCCGATGAACGCGATGATCGCGGCGGCGAGGATCGCCTGGTTGTGCCGGAAGCTGACGGTGGGGGAGCTGCTCACCCCCCGATGATCCCACCTGCGTCGGCCCCGGTAACCGCCGGGCGGCGTCGGGGTGACCCTGCCGTGGTCAGTGACGAGGATCACTGTCGTCTCGGCGTCACCGCCGCCGTGCGGGCTCGTTGGCGTGAGGTGGGCCGTGGACCAACTGTCCGGCGCCCCGCACCGTCGCACCGCCCGTGCCCCCTCACGAAGGCGACCGCCGTGCCCCTCGCGTACCCGCACCCCGCCCGCCGCCCGGCCGCGCCGGAGGCCGTGGTCCTCGTCGCCGTCGCGCTGCTCCTGCTGGCCGGCGCGACCGGCCGGGTGCCGGCCCCGGCCGTGGTGGCGCTGGCGGGCGCCGCGCGGCCAAGCTGCTCGACAACCTCGCCGTGGCCAAGGAGCGCGACCTGTGGCGG
>NZ_JBSGDY010000170.1:0-12921 GCF_053602615.1 Micromonospora sp. NPDC004336 | reverse complement strand
GCGGCTCGCTGACCCGTTCGCCCAGCGGGGCGCCGGGCCGGTGATGGCGTGCGGGACGCCGACGGACCGCCGGGCGCGCGAAGCGCTGCCCGGCGGCCCGGCGCGGTCGACCGTCGTCAGCCGTTGTTGTCGATCAGGCTGGCGATCTGGTTGTAGATCAGGTGCGCCTTCGCGCCCTGGTTGGACGGGCAGCCGCCGAGGTGGTGCAGGGCGATCACCCGGTGGCTGGCGTTCAGCACCGGCGAGCCGGAGTTGCCGCCGGAGGTGTCACAGCTGTAGCTGATGTTCCAGCTGTTGTAGTTCGCGTTCTTGACCGTGCACGTCGCGCCGTTCTGCGTGTCCTCGAAGATCGACAGGCGCTTCGGGCTGCCGTCGCCGTGTCCCGGGATGTACATCCGGGTGCCCGTGGTGGTGGCGGTCGTCGCCAGGTACAGCGTGCCGTAGCTCTGGATGCTGGTGAAGTTGTTCACCGAGTAGAGGGTGTAGTCCAGTTCGTTGGACCCACCGCTGCTCACCTTGTAGAGCGTCGCGCCGCTCACCTTGGTGCCGGCGCCGGGGTTGTTGCCGCCGCAGGTGGCGCACTGGTAGTTGAACTGCATCTCGCTGCCGCTGACGGCGGACTGCGTCGAGAAGCAGTGCTTGTTGGTCAGCATGCGGTTGGTGTTGCCGACCCGCCAGGTCGTGCACATCCCGCCGCCGCTGATCAGCAGCCGCGCCACGGCCCGGCCACGGGCATACTCGGTGGGGTGGCTGCTCTGGTAGCAGACCACGTCGCGGCGGGCGTCGGTGCTGCACACGGACTGGGTGGAGAGGTTGTGCTGGGAGATCTCCGCGCGGTCGTAGCCACGCCAGAACCGGTCGATGGTGGCGGCGCTACCACGGGCGGACCGGCCGCTGTGCAGCGTCACCACCGCGGTGTCGCCCTCCACCGACATCGCCCAGAAGCCCGGCTGTCCGTCGGTGGTGTAGTCCGAGCCGGTCGCCCGGTTGAGGTAGCGGTCGTACCGGTAGCTCTCCCGGCCGTCGGAGCTGGCCACGGTCACGTAGTCACCGTCGGCCAGCCGCAGGGAGCTGAAGTGCACCTTGACGTACGACGCGCCGGGGTGCCGGATGACCTGGGTGCGGCCGTCGCGGGCGTGGGACAGCGCGCCGGCGGTGGTGCGCAGCTCGCCGACCGTGGTGACGCCCTCGGCCGCGAACTGCTCCGATTCGGGCGCCCGCTCGGACTGCGGTGCGACAGGTTGGACCGAGTACGCCTCGGCGGCGGGTACCGACAGCAGGCTCATCCCGAGCGTGCAGGCGCCGATCGCGACCGCCGCCGTTCGCAGGCGGCGTAGGGCATGTCTCATCGTCGCTCCCTCCAGAAACCAGCACCCGGACGTGCTTTCAGCCTTCATACACGAGCAGCACGAGACATGTAAATACGTCGATGAACTTGCCGCGATCTCGAAGCCGGGCGGGCCTCGGACACCTGCGGTTCCGCCTCCGCGCCGCTCGCCGGGCAACGGGAGGCGGGGCGTGCGCGGCGCGGGTTTCCGGGCCGGCTACCGTACCCGGGGCCGGCCCCCGCGCCGGCCGAGAAGGGGGTGGGGGTTCGGATGCGCCTGCACGTGGGGTGCGCGATGTGGACGCACCGGTCCTGGCAGGGCCGCTTCCTGCCGCACCCGTCGCCGGCCAACGAGCGGCTGCGCGCGTACGCCGGCTGGTGCACCGCCGTCGAGGGCAACACCACCTTCTACGCGACCCCGACGCGGGAGACGGTGGCATCCTGGGCGCGGCAGACCGACCCCGCCTTCCGGTTCGTGCTCAAGCTGCCGAGGGTCGTCACGCACGAACGCCGGCTCACCGGCGCCGACGGGGAACTGCGGGCCTTCCTCGACGCGATCGAGCCCCTCGGGCCGCGAGCCCACGCCCTCTGGGCCCAGTTGCCCGCCTCCTTCGGCCCCACCGACGTCCCCGCGCTCGCCCGCTTCCTGCGCGGGCTTCCCGCCGACCACCGCTACGCCGTGGAGGTCCGCCACCCGGCGTTCTTCGACGACCCCGGCGCGGCCCGGACGCTGGAGGGCGCGCTCGACGCGGTCGGCGCGGAGTGGGTTCCCTTCGACACCACCGCCTTCTTCCGCACCCCGCCGACCAGCGACGCGGAACGGGACGCGTGGACCAAGAAGCCGCGTACGCCACCGCGCAGCCGGGCGCTGACCGACCGGCCGATCGTCCGGTACCTCGGCCGGGACGACCCCGCGCGGACCGTCGAGGGCTGGCAGCCGTGGCTCGACGTGGTGGCTGGTTGGCTGCGCGAGGGCCGCTCGCCGACGATGTTCGTGCACACCCCGGACAACGCCGACGCGCCGGAGCTCGCCCGCCGGTTCCACGACGAGGTACGGGCGCGCCTGCCCGAGGTCGAGCCGCTGCCCGAGCCGATCCCGGTCGGCCCGTCGACGCTGTTCTGACGGACGCGGACCGGCCCAGACAGCGACACAGACCCGCCCGGGCGCTCGTGGGGCGACAGCGCCCTCCCCACGGTGGTCGGCCGGCTCCCGCCCGAGGGGGCGCGGCGCCTCGGGTCGCGCGGAAAACCCGGTCGGCGGACGCCGCGACCGCTGGTAGGTTCGCTCGCCGTGACGGCTATCGGCGACGAAGCGCTGGGCGGGCGCTTCGCCCGGCTCCTGGCGGCCAGCACCACGTCGGCGCTGGGCAGCGGGATGGCCACCGTGGCCGCGCCGCTGTACGTGGCGTCGCAGACCGACGACCCGCTGGTCGTGTCGGCGGGCGCCGCGGTGGCGTGGCTGCCGTGGCTGCTCTTCTCGCTGCCCGGCGGGGTCCTCGCGGACCGGGTCGACCGGCGTCGGCTGATGATCGCCATCGACTGGATCCGGGTCGTCGCCCTCACGGTGCTGGCCGGCGCGATCGTCACCGGCCGGGCCGGGGTGGCACTGCTGTACGCCGTGCTGTTCGTGGTGAACGCCGGTGAGGTGGTGTTCCGCACCGCCGCCCAGGCGGTGCTGCCGGCGGTGGTGCCCCGATCGCGGCTGGAGCGGGCCAACGGCTGGCTGGGCGCGGGCACCACGGTCATGCACAACATGGTCGCCGGGCCGCTCGGCGGGTTCCTCTTCGTGGTGGCCGCCGCCATCCCGTTCGGCGTGAACGCCGGCACGTACGCGCTCAGCGCCGTCTTCGTCGGCCTGATGGCCGGGTCGTACCACGGATCGCCGGAGACGGGCGGACGCCGCTCGATGCGCGCGGAGGTCGCCGAGGGCTTCCGCTGGCTGCTCTCGCAGCGGCTGCTGCGCACCATGACCCTGCTGATCGGGCTGCTCAACCTCACGCTCACCGCGGCCCTCGCGGTGCTGGTGCTGCTCGCCACGCAGCGGCTGGGCCTCGGTTCGGTCGGCTACGGCGCGCTCTTCACCTGCCTCGCGGTCGGTGGGCTGATCGGCTCGGCCGTCGGGGACCGGCTCGTCGCCGCCGTCACCGCGACGTGGACGATCCGGATCGGGCTGCTGGTCGAGGCGGGGCTGCACCTGGCACTGGCCGCCTCGCGCAGCGCGGTGGTCGTCGGGGTGGCGCTGTTCGCCTTCGGGGTGCACAGCGCGTTGTGGAACATCGTGGCCAACTCGCTGCGTCAGCGGTTGACCCCGGCGGCGTTGCAGGGCCGGGTGGGCAGCACGAACCTGTTCATCGCCGCCGGCGGAAACTGCGTCGGCGCGCTGCTCGGCGGGGTGGTCGCCGCCCGGTTCGGGCTGACCGCGCCCTACTGGGTGGGGCTCGTGGTCGCCCTGGCCGTGATCGCGGCGACCTGGCGGGTCTTCGACCGGGCCACCGTGGCCGCCGCGTACGCCGATCCCGCCCCGGCGGCCCCGGACTCCCCCGCCACCGTCGCCTGAGCGACGCCCGGCGCCGTCGCCGTCCGGCGGCGAATCGCCCCGAGCGAGTCATTTCGATTTTTCGATCTTGTTGATATTGTGCGGCGGTGCCTCCCCCTCGCACCGTCAGCGCACCACCGGCCCGCTCCCCGGCCGTCGAACCCGCGCGCCCCGCCTCCCGCCGAGGGAGGGGCGCACGCCTCGGCGAATCCGGTCTCGCGTGGCTGATGCTGCTGCCCTCGGTGGCGGTCTTCGCCCTGTTCGTGTTCTGGCCGCTCGGGCGCACCCTCTACCTGTCGGTGCACGGCAACGACATCTTCGGCGCCGCGTCGGAGTACGTCGGCGCGGCGCACTACCGGGACATGCTGTCCACGGAGTTCGGCGGGGTGCTGGCCACGACGGCGCTGTTCACCCTCTTCTCGGTGGTGCCGGCCGTGCTGGGCGCGCTCTTCGTGGTGCTGCTGCTGGAGGCGCGCATCCGCGGGGTACGCGCGCTGCGGACCGCGTTCGCGCTGCCGTTCGCGTTCTCGGTGGCGACCGCGTCGGTCATCTTCGCCGTCATCTACAACCCGGCGATCGGGGTGGCCAACGGCCTGCTCGGTGCCCTCGGCATCGACCGGGTCAACTGGCTCACCGACCCGTCGATCGCCCTGCCCGCCGTCTGCGCCGCCACGGTGTGGATGAACTTCGGCTACAACATCCTCGTGCTCTCCGCCGGGGTCTCGGCCATCTCCCCCGAGGTGGTCGAGGCGGCGCGGCTCGACGGCGCGACCGGCTGGCGGCTGGCCTCGCGGATCACCGTCCCGCTGCTCTCCCCGCAGCTGTTCTTCCTCGTCGTGGTGTCCACGATCCACGCGTTGCAGAGCTTCGGGCAGATCCACATCCTGACCAAGGGCGGCCCGGACCAGGCCACGACGACGCTGGTCTACTCGATCTACGAGAAGGCGTTCGCCTTCGGTTCCTCCGACTTCGGCGCGGCCAGCGCCCAGGCGGTCGTGCTGCTGGTCATCATGCTCGGCTGCACGGCGGTCCAGTTCGGCGTCCTCGAACGGCGGGTCCACTACCGATGAAGAAGCTCAGCCTCGGCCAGGTCGCCGTCTACGTCGTGCTCGGCCTGGCGGCGATCCCCGTCCTGTTCCCGATCTACTACGGCTTCGTCGGCGCCGTCATGGGCCCCGGCGACCTGGCCACCTATCCGCCCGCGCTGGTGCCGAGCGCGCTCCACTGGCAGAACATCGGCGACGTGTTCCGCTCGGTGCCGCTGGGCCGCTTCTACCTGAACTCCGCCGTGCAGGCCGGGGTCATCACGGTGGCGCAGATCGTCACCAGCATCTTCGCCGCGTACGCCTTCGCGTTCCTGCGGCTGCCCGCGAAGGCGGCGACGTTCGGCCTGTTCCTGGCCACCCTCATGGTGCCGTGGGAAGCCATCATCATCCCCAACTACCTGGCCGTCTCCGACTGGGGCCTGACGCGGGGCGGGCTGACCTATCTCGGCCTGGTGCTGCCGTTCCTCGCCTCGGCGTTCGGCACGTTCCTGTTGCGGCAGGCGTTCCTGCAGTTCCCGAGCGAGCTGCGCGACGCCGCGGTGATCGACGGGTGCGGCCACTGGCGGCTGCTGTGGCGGGTCGTCGTGCCCCTGTCCAGGCCCTCCATCGCGGCGGTCGGGGTCTACGTCTTCCTCTCGGCGTGGAACCAGTACTTCTGGCCGCTGATCCTGATCCGCGACACCGAGTTCCAGACGCTCCAGATCGGCATCTCCCAGCTCAACGACGCCGAGGCGGCGCAGCCGGGTCTCGTCCTCGCCGGCGTCGCGCTCTCCCTGCTCCCCACGCTGGCCGTCGTGATCTTCGGTCAGCGCTACATCGTCCGCGGGCTGACCGCCGGCGCGCTGCGTTGAACCTCGGAGAAGGAGAAGGAATGAGAAGACCTCTGCTCCGCCGCGCCACCGCGGCGCTCGTCGCCCTCGTGACCGCCGCCGCGCTCACGGCCTGCGGCGACTCCGGCTCCGGCACCGACGGCGGCGGCGACGCGCTCGAGGCGCCCGGCGCCGAGGTGCTGGAGAAGGCCACCGGCAAGACCACGATCGAGTTCTGGCACGCGATGAAGGGGGCCAACGCCACCGCCGTCGACCAGCTCGTCGCCGACTTCAACGCCCAGAGCGGCGGCAAGGTCGAGGTCCGGGCGGTCTTCCAGGGAAGCTACGACGAGACGATCGCGAAGTACAAGGCCTCCGTCCAGCAGAAGAGCACCCCGGCCCTGGTCCAGATCTACGACATCGGCAGCCGCTTCATGGTCGACTCGAAGCAGGTCGTGCCGATGCACAGGTTCATCGAGAAGGACGGGTTCAACGCCGCCGACATCGAGCCGAACATCGCCAGCTACTACTCCGTCGACGGCAAGCTGTGGTCGATGCCGTTCAACTCCTCTACGCCGCTGCTGTACCTCAACAAGGAGGCGTTCGAGCGGGCCAAGCTCGACCCGACGAAGCCGCCGAAGGACCTCGCCGAGCTCGGCGAGCTGGCGAAGAAGCTGACGATCAAGGACGCCAGCGGCAAGACCGTCCAGTACGGCTTCAACGCCGCCATCTACGGGTGGCTGCTGGAGCAGCTGCTCGCCACCGACGGCAAGGAGTACTGCGACAACGGCAACGGGCGCAAGGGCCTGGCCACGAAGGTGCAGTTCGACCAGGAGACGGCCGTACGCGTCGCGCAGTGGTGGACGGACCTGGTCAAGGGCGGCTACGCGACCAACACCGGCCGCAAGACCGACGACGCCCAGGCGGCCTTCAAGGCGGGTACGGTCGCCATGCACCTGGAGTCCACAAGCGTGCTGCGCGGCTACGTCGACGCGGCGAAGGGCAGGTTCACCGTGCTCACCGCCCCGTACCCGAAGGTGAGCAGCTCGTCCACGGGCGGGCCGATCATCGGCGGCGCCTCCCTCTGGATCAACGGCGTCGGCCACAGCGCGGCGGAGAAGCGCGCCGCGTGGGAGTTCGTGAAGTTCGCGTCCACCCCGGTGCAGCAGGCGAAGTGGCACACCAGCACCGGGTACGTGCCGATCAACGCCAAGGCGCTCGACGAGCAGATCGACAAGGAGTGGATGGCGAAGTTCCCCCAGTTCCGCACCGCGGTCGACCAGTTGCACGCGCTGCCGCCGTCGGTCGCGTCGGCCGGCTGCCTGCTCGGCGTGATGCCGCAGGCCCGCAAGGCGTCCGAGGACGGGCTCGAGGCGGCGATCGTCGGCAGCAAGCCGGCCGACCAGGCCATGAAGGACGCCGCGGCGAGCGTCCAGGGCGCCATCGACAGCTACAACAAGTCGGTCGGCTGACCGTCGCGCCGCCCAGGTAACGGGGGCCCGCTCCTTCCGGGAGCCGGCCCCCGTTCCCCGCTTGCGGCCCGGCGCTACGCGGGAGGCTGCTCGGAGGCGACGGTGCGCTGGTAGTGCGCGGCGATCTCGTCGCTGGTCGTCAGCCAGATGTCGGGCTGCGCCGCGAGGTACGCCAACGCCTGGTCCAGGTACTTGGCACGGAACGGCTGACCGATCACGAACGGGTGCAGGGCGAGCGCCATGACGCGACCGCTGTCCTGGGAGTCGGCGCGCAGCTGCTCGTACTGGTCCTTCACGATCTGGACGAATTCGGGCCCGGTGACGCCCTTGCCGAACAGCAGGAGGTCGTTGAGTTCCACGGAGTACGGCACGCTGATCATGCCCGGCACGTTCAGCCGGTAGGGCTGGTCGTCGTTGGTCCAGTCCAGCAGGTAGCTCAGCCCCAGCTCGGCGAGGAGCGCCGGCGTGTGGAACGTCTCGGTCAGCCCCGGCCCCATCCAGCCGCGCGGGCGCTGGCCGGTCGCGGCGGCGATCGTGTCGACGACGTCGGTGAGGAAGCGGCGTTCCTCGTCGAGGGACATCCCGGCCTGCAGGATCGAGTTGGTCCGCCCGTGCGCGAGCCAGGCCCAGTTCCGGCTCAGGCCGGCCTGGACGATCTGGGGGTTGTGGTGCGCGACGGCCGAGTTCAGCAGCACGCTCGCCCGGATGCCGTGCCGGTCGAGGCTGTCGATGGTGCGCCAGATGCCGACGCGGGAGCCGTAGTCCCGCCAGCCGTAGTTCAGCGCGTCGGGGACCAGGTCGGCGGTTCCCTGCCAGATGCTGGTGGACGGGCGGTCGATCAGGAAGTGCTCGACGTTCAGCCCGATGTAGACCGCCACCTTGGCGCCACCGGGCCAGTTGATGGGCGGGCGTTCGGTGATCGGGCTGTAGTGGAAGAGCCGGTTCTCGGTCGGGTCCGTCAGGGGCGTGTTCGTCATGCCGTCAACGTAAGAGCTAACATCGGTGTCAGGTTCAAGCCCGGAGGATGCGATGCGGATCGGCGAACTCGCGCGGCGCACCGGGGTGAGCGAGCGGTCGCTGCGCTACTACGAGAAGCAGGGCCTGCTGACGGCCGACCGCACCCCCGGCGGGCAGCGCGACTTTCCCGAGCAGGCGGTCGACCGGGTCATCCGCATCCAGGAGCTGTTCGCCGCCGGGCTGCACAGCAGGCGGATCGCCCGGCTGCTCCCGTGCATGCGCGACGCCGACGGCCGTCCCTCGGTGATCGCCACGCCGCAGTTGGTCGTCGAGCTGACCGCCGAACGCGACCGCATCGATCGGGCGATCACGGAACTGATCAGCTCGCGCGAGGTGCTCGACGACGTGATCGACACGGCGTCGCAGGGCCAGCGGTAGGCGGCCGGGCCGGTCGCGCCAGGTGGTTCACGGCAACGCTGTTCCTGCCGCCGAGAGGCCCCGCGGGGCGCGCGATCAGCGCGTGCGGAGGCCCCGCGGGGCGCGCGATCAGCGCGTGCGGTCGAAGCGCCGCCGCTGCAGCGACCTGACCTCGGCCGCCAGCTCGTCGACCGGCCCTTCGACGCGGGCGCCCGGCACGACCTCGGTGATCGGCAGCGCGTTGACGGGAGCGGGCCGCACGTCCCATTCCCGCAGCCAACCCTGCAACTGGGCGGACGACGCGGCGTAGACGATGCGGCCGAGCCCGACCCAGCCGTGCGCCGCCGCGCACATCGGACAGTGCTCGCCGGAGGTGTAGACGGTGGCCACCGCGCGATCGGCCGGGCTCAGGTGCGCCGCGGCCCAGCGGGCGATCTCGAACTCCGGATGCCGGGTCTGGTCGCCGCCCTTCACCCGGTTGCGGTCCTCGAACAGCACCTCACCGGCGTCGTCGACCAGGACCGACCCGAACGGTTCGTCGCCGTCGGCCAGCGCCTCGGCCGCGAGCTCGACACAGCGCCTCAGGTGGCGGACGTCAGTCTCCGAGATCGGCATCGCGGCAGCGTATCACCGTCGGTGATCGCCGGGCGCCGCTCGGCGTACCGTCGGAAGCCGGGCCGGCACGTCGTCGCCCCTGCTCACCGGCCGCCGCCGGCGGGCGCCCGTCGGGGTGTACGAGGCGGGCGCGAGCGCCGCACCGGGTAGGCTCCGGGATCGGCGTGCGCGGGGCCGGCCGGCGCCTGACCCGCTGCGGCGCTCGACGCCGCACGGCGGCGCGGGCTTACGGTGGCGCAGGCCGGGCGTACGGCGGCGCGGGACGACGGTCCGAGAGGCGGGGCACCGGCTGACGAGCCGGGGGTGGAGTGGTTGTGGCAGCCGACTGGCGGGCGGGCGACGTGCGCCCCACCGCGCCCGCACCGGGGCTGGCGGCCCTGCAGAACCGGCAGAGCCTGCGCGAGGAGGTGGCGCAGGCGCTGCGGGCGGCGATCGTGGCCGGCCAGCTCCGGCCCGGCACGACCTACTCGGCCCCGACCCTGGCGACCCAGTTCGGCGTCTCGCCGACCCCGGTGCGGGAGGCGATCCTCGACCTCGCCAAGGAGGGCCTGGTCACGATCGTCAAGAACAAGGGATTCCGCATCAGGTCCCTCTCGGAGCGGGAGCTCGACGAGATCACGCAGATACGGGAGCTGCTGGAGATCCCGGTGGTCGCCGGGCAGGTCGGCCGGCTCTCCGAGGCGCAGCTGCGGGAGCTGTCCGCCCTGGCGGAGGCGATCGTCGCGGCGGCGGGTCGGGGCGACGTCGTGGCGTACATCGAGGCGGACAACGAGTTCCACCTGAGCCTGCTGCGCGCGGGCGGAAACCTGCGGCTGGTGGACACCGTGGCCGACCTGCGCAGCCGCACCCGGCTGTACGGGTTGGACGCGCTGGTCGAGAGCGGGCAACTGGTGGCGTCGGCGAACGAGCACGTCGAGCTGGCGAAGCTGCTCGCGGCGGGTGACCGGGAGGCGGTGGTCGACCTCATGCGGCGCCACCTGCGACACGTCCGGGGCATCTGGGCCGCGCGCCCCAAGCGGTAACGCCGGCGCGGACGGTCCCGCCCCACCCGGCGGAGCCGTGGTGGGGCGTCGTCCCACAGCCCTCACGCGCACCCTCCGAGGTCTTGACGGCGCCGCCGTCCCTGCTACGGTGCTATGTAACATATTACTGGAGGTTGCATGGAGACCATGCCCTGGCGGGGCGTCCTGGTGGCGACCGCCCTGCCGATGCGCGCCGACCTGAGCATCGACCACGACGCCTACGCCGCCCACGTCCGGTGGCTCGCCGACAACGGCTGCCACGGCGTCGTCCCCAACGGTTCCCTCGGGGAATACCAGGTGCTCAGCGCCGACGAACGGGCGGCCGTGGTGCGGACGGCGGTGCGGGCGGCACCGCCCGGCTTCGCGGTCGTCCCGGGCGTGTCCGCCTACGGCGCCGACGAGGCGCGGCGCTGGGCGGAGCAGGCCGCCGAGGCGGGCTGCGCCGCGGTGATGCTGCTGCCGCCCACGGCCTACCGGGCGGACGACGCCGCGGTGACGGCCCACTACCGCGAGGTCGCCCGGGCCGGCCTGCCGATCGTCGCCTACAACAACCCGCTCGACACCCGGGTGGACCTCACGCCGGCCCTGCTGCGCCGCCTCCACGAGGAGGGCCTGATCGTCGCGGTCAAGGAGTTCAGCGGCGACGTCCGCCGCGCGTACACGATCGCGGAACTCGCTCCCGGGCTCGACGTCCTGGCCGGCGCGGACGACGTGGCCCTCGAACTGCTGCTCGCCGGCGCGGTCGGCTGGATCGGCGGCTACCAGAACGCCGTCCCGGCGAGCTGCGTCCGCCTCTATCAGGCCGCCGTCGCCGGGGACCTGGCCGCCGCGACGCCGCTCTACCGCGCCCTGCACCCGCTGCTGCGGTGGGACTCCCGCACGGAGTTCGTCCAGGCGATCAAGCTGTCCATGGACGTGGCCGGCCGGCCCGGTGGCCCCACCCGCCCGCCCCGGCGCCCGCTGCCGCCGGCGGACGCCGAGCACGTCCGTGCGACCACCGAGCGCCTGATCGCGGCGAGCCACCGCTGATGCGCAGCAACCGCGTCGTCCACGTGGTCGACTCGCACACGGAGGGGATGCCCACCCGGGTGGTGACCGGCGGCGTCCCGGTGCTCCCCGGCGCCACCATGGCGCAGCGCCGGGAACACCTGATGACCCACCTCGACGACCTGCGGACCTTCCTGATGTACGAGCCCCGGGGCCACGCGGCGATGTCCGGAGCGATCCTGCAGCCGCCGACCCGGCCGGACGCCGACTTCGGCGTGGTCTACATCGAGGTGTCCGGCTGTCTGCCGATGTGCGGGCACGGCACCATCGGCGTGGCCACCGTGCTGGTCGAGACCGGCATGGTGGCGGTCACCGAGCCGGTGACCACCGTCCGCCTGGACACCCCGGCCGGGCTGGTGGTGGCGTCGGTCGCGGTGACCGACGGCCGCGCCACCGCCGTCACGATCCGCAACGTGCCCTCGTTCGTGGTCGAGCTGGACGCCACGGTGGCGATACCCGGTCACGGGCAGGTCCGCTACGACCTCGCCTACGGCGGCAACTTCTACGCCATCGTCGACCTGCCGCAGCTGGGACTGCGCCTCGACCGGGCCGACCGGCAACGACTGCTGGACGTCGGCCTGGCGATCATGGCGGCGGTCGACGAGCAGGCCGCCCCGGTGCATCCGGAGCAGCCGAAGATCTCCGGCTGTCGGCACGTCCACCTGGTCGCCGAGGGGTCGACCGCGCAGCTGTCCCGGCACGCCATGGTGATCCATCCGGGCTGGTTCGACCGCTCCCCCTGCGGGACCGGCACCTCCGCGCGGATGGCCCAGCTGCACGCCCGGGGGCTGCTCCCGCTGGGCCGGGACTTCGTCAACGAATCGCTGCTCGGCACCCGGTTCACCGGCCGGCTGGTCGACACCACCACCGTCGCGGACCGGCCCGCGGTGGTGCCGACCATCACCGGTCGGGCGTGGCTCACCGGCACGGCACAGCACTTCCTCGACCCTGACGACCCCTTCCCGGCGGGATTCCTGTTGTGACTGACCTGATCCAGAGCCGTTCCCCGCAGAACCCCGACGACATCGTCGCGGAGCACGCCCCGGTCCCTGCCGACCGGGTGGCGGACCTGGCCGCCCGGGCCCGCGTCGCGCTGGCCGGATGGCGACGGGAGGGACCGGCCGACCGCGCCCGCGCCCTGCGGCTGGCGGCGGAGCGGTTGCGCGCCCGCGCCGGCGTGGTCGCCGACCTCGTCGTCCGCGAGGTGGGCAAGCCCGTGGCCGAGGCCCGCGCCGAGGTCGCCCGAGCCGCCGCGATCCTCGACTACTACGCCCAGTCCTGTTTCGCCGCCACCGGGCACCTGCTGCCGCCGTCCCTCCCGGCGGACCAGCCCGGCCTGCTGTACACCGAGCGACGGCCGCGCGGCGTCGCGGGCCTGGTCACGCCCTGGAACTTCCCGGTGGCGATCCCACTGTGGAAGGCCGCCCCCGCCCTCGCCACCGGCAACGCGGTGCTCCTCAAGCCGTCCCCGGAGGCGCTGGCCTGCGGTGCGGCTGTGCGGGACCTGTTCGACGGGCTGCTTCCCGACGGGCTGTTGCAGGTCGTGCCGGGCGGCGCGGAGACGGGGCAGGCCGTGGTCGGGGTGGCCGACGTCGTCTCGTTCACCGGGTCGGCGGCGGTGGGTGCGGAGGTCGCCGTCGCCGCCGCCCGCGCCGGCGTGCCGGTGCAGGCGG
>NZ_JBSGDY010000169.1:0-13110 GCF_053602615.1 Micromonospora sp. NPDC004336 | reverse complement strand
ACAGACCGTATGAGGGTGTGATGGGCGGTTGTTCCGTGTTGGGCGGGGGGGGGGGGGGGGTGTGGGGTTTTGGGGGGGGGGGGTGGGGGGGGGGGGGGGGGGGGGGGGGGGGGGTGGGGGGCCGACCAGCGGCGGCGCAGGGCGATCAGGCGGAGCAGGAAGACGAACGCCGCCGCCGCGGTCAGCCAGGCGGCGTTGGCGTGCCCGAGGGCGTCCAGCAGCGCGACGGCGATCGAGCCGGCCAGCGCGGCGACTGCGTAGATCTCGCGTCGCAGCACCACCGGGATCTCGGCGGTGAGCAGGTCCCGGCCGAGGCCACCGCCGATCGCGGTGAGCATACCGATCACGCACGCCCCGACCGCCGGCACCTGGGCGTCGAGGGCCTTGACCGTGCCGGTGACGGTGAACAGCCCCAGCCCGGCCGCATCCAGCACCAGCACGGTGGTGCGCAGCCGGGCGAGCTGGGGGTGCAGCCAGAAGACGGCGGCGGCGGTGACGGCGGCCGTGGCCGCGTACCGCCAGTCGGCGAACGCCAGTGGCGGCACCTCGTCGATCGCCAGGTCCCGGAAGATGCCGCCGCCGAGCGCGGCGACGAAGCCGACGAAGACGACGCCGAAGAGGTCGAGCCGTTTGGCCACCGCCGCCGAGGCCCCGGAGGCGGCGAAGACCGCCACTCCGGTCAGGTCGGCGAGGAGCAGGGCGGTGGAGGTGGTCACCGCCGAAGGTTACGCGGGCGGCCGGAACGACCGCCCGGGATCACTCGGCGTACGAGTCGTAGATCTCCTTGCACTTGGGGCAGACCGGCGAGCCGGGCTTGGCGGCCTTGGTCACCGGGAACGTCTCCCCGCAGAGCGCGACGACGAAGGTGCCCATGACGGCGCTCTCCGCGATCTTCTCTTTGCGCACGTAGTGGAACATCTCGGGACCGGTGTCGGCGTCCTTCAGCTCCGGACGCTCGAGAACCTGTGTGCTCACTTCTGCACCTCCGACCCTCAAGTCTGGCAGGTCACCGCGGCCCGGTCCACTTCAGGCCACCCCGGGGGAGGCCGTACGGTGGTGACGTGACTGACTTTCACATCCACTACGGCACCGAGGTGGCCGAGGCGCTGCGCGACGGACGCCCCGTGGTCGCCCTGGAGAGCACGATCGTCTCGCACGGCCTTCCCCGGCCCGAGAACCTACGGGTCGCCCGGGAGATCGAGCGGGCGGTCCGGGACGCGGGCGCGGTCCCGGCGACGATCGGCATGGTCGGCGGCCGGCTCGTGGTGGGCCTGGACGACGCGGAGCTGACCCGCCTCGCCACCGTCGACGGGGTCGCGAAGCTCTCCGTACGCGATCTCGCCGTGGCGGCCGCGACCGGCGCGGACGGCGCCACGACCGTGGCCGCGACCAGCGCGGTGGCCGCCGCCGCCGGGATCGGCGTGTTCGCCACCGGTGGCCTCGGCGGCGTGCACCGGGAGGCGGCGCAGACCTTCGACGAGTCCGCCGACCTGGTCACCCTGGCCCGGACCCCGATCGCGGTGGTCTGCGCCGGCGTCAAGTCGATCCTCGACGTGGGCGCCACCCTGGAGCGCCTGGAGACCCTCGGCGTCGGGGTCGTCGGCTACCGGACCCGGCGGTTCCCCGGCTTCTTCGTCACCGACGGCGGCTTCGACCTCGACTGGTCGCTGGACTCCGCCGAGCAGGTCGCGGACGTCCTGGCGGCCCGGGAGCAGCAGCGCGTGCACCACGGCGGCCTCATCGTGGCCAACCCGCTGCCGACGGACGAGCAGCTCGACCCGGAGCTGCACGACCGGACCCTCGCCGACGGACTGGCCCTGCTGGAGCGCGACGGCGTCACCGGCAAGGCGGTCACGCCGTACCTGCTCGCGCACTTCCACTCGGCCACCGAGGGCGCGAGCCTGGCGGTGAACGTACGGATCATCCTGCGCAACGCCGACCTCGCCGCCCGGATCGCGGTCGCCGCGGCCACCCGCCGCGCCGCCGCATGACCGCAGGCCGCGTCCTCGTCGTCGGTGACCTGATCACCGACGTGGTGGCGGTGCTGGCCGGCCCGCCGGCCACCGGATCGGACACGCCGGCGGCGATCCGGTTCAGCGGCGGCGGGCAGGCCGCCAACACCTCGGCCTGGCTCGCCGCCCAGGACGTGCCCGTGACCCTGGTGGGCGCGGTCGGCGACGACAGCCAGGGGCGGGAGCGGGTCGCCGAGCTGGAGCGGGCCGGGGTCGACTGCGCCGTGACGCGGCACCCGGAGCACGCCACCGGCACGGTCATCGTGCTGGCCGCCGCCGGCGAGCGGACGATGATCACCGAACGGGGCGCGAACCTGCGGCTGGCCCCGGCGGACGTCGACGCCGCGCTGGCCGGCGCGCCCGACGCGCGGCACCTGCACCTGTCCGGGTACACCCTGCTGGACGCCGAGTCCCGCCCCGCCGGGCTGCGCGCGCTGGCCGCCGCCCGCGAGCGCGGGCTCACCACCAGCGTCGACGCGGCCTCCGCGGCGCCGCTGCGGCGGGTCGGCGCGCCGGCCTTCCTGTCCTGGGTACGCGGGGTCGACCTGCTCCTGGTCAACGCCGACGAGGCGACGGTGCTGGCCGGCGGGCTCGACCCGGCGGCGCAGGGGCGGGCGCTGTCCGCCTCCGCCCGCCGGACGGTCGTCAAGCAGGGCGCGGCGGGGGCGGTCTGGGTGGACCGGGACGCCACCGTCGCCGCGGCCCCGGCCCGCCGGGTGGCGGTGGTGGACGTCACCGGCGCCGGGGACGCCTTCGCGGCCGGACTGCTGGCCGCCTGGCTGGACGGCGCGGGCCCGGAGACGGCCCTGCGCCGGGCCGGCGACCTGGGCGCCCTGGCGGTCTCCCAGATAGGCGCCCGCCCCACCCCCTGACCCCGCCTGTCGCCTGTCGCCTGTCGCCCCTCGCCCCTCGCCCCTCGCCCCTCGCCCCTCGCCCCTCGCCCCTCGCCCCTCGCCCCTCGCCCCTCGCCCGCGACGATCTTGCAGTTTGTGCCCCTCATTTGCCCGTTCTGCGGCTTTTGTCGGGGCAGAAACTGCAAGATCGCGGGAACGGGTGAGGGGGCGGGGCGAGGACGAGGGCGGGGCGAGGGCGGGTGGCGAGGAGAGGAGAGGGTGGGTTAGGGCTCGGCGTCGATGATTTTGTGGGGGCGTTCCTCGGCGGTCAGGCTCATCGGCGGGGTCTCGTCCCGGTGTCGCGGCTGGAACCGGTTCGCCAGCCGGTGCTGCTCCTTGGGCGGCCGGTCGTTGGCCAGCAGCACCGCGAGCCACGGGATGAGCACCATGCCGAGGGCCACCAACGGCAGCCAGAGCCAGAGCATCGGGGCCTGCGTCCCGACCAGGACGGCACCGACGATCACGCAGGCCACCCGGATCCCCATCATCAGCACGTAGCGCTTCTGCCGGCTGGTGAGCTGGTCGTCCTGGCTGCGTGAGGCGTCGGTGATCAGAATCGGCTGGTACGCCTGACGCTTCACCACGGACCTCCTCGAGGGATTACGCCCCATCCTGTCACCTCCGCCGCATGATCAGCGAAATTCGCTCCGGCCGGCTGCGTGTTACAACCGTGGTACGCTCGCGCCGTGGGCAGCAGGTTCAGCTTCACCGACGAGGCGTTGGCCAACCTGAGGGTCTACGACGTCACGCCCGGGGAAGTCTGGGAGGCGCTGCACAGCACCCGCCGGGTGATCCGTCACCTGGGCGACGACGTGATGGTCGTCTACGCCGCCGCCCGCCGGGGGCGCAGGCTGGCCGTGCTGCTCGCCGAGGCCGACGGTGCCGACAACGACTGGGACATCCTCTCCGCCCGCGAGCTGAGCGACGCCGAGGCGAAGCGCTACGACGAGGCCGTGCGGAGATCTCGCCGATGAGGAGGCGGTGACGATGAACCGTAACGACGCGACCAAGCAGTTCCACAGCGGCGGTGACCGGCTCGCGGAGCTGATCGACGAGAGCCACCCGGTGGAGCTGCCCACCCCGGACACCGACACCCCCATGGTCAGCCGCTCGGTGCGCCTGCCGCTGGAGACGTACGAGCGGGTCCGCGAGGCCGCCGACGCGCGCGGCATCGGGGTCACCACGCTGATGCGGCAGTGGATCGAGGCGGGCCTCGCCGACCTGGACGACTCGGCGACGGTCTCCCTCGCCGACGTGCGGCGGGCGCTGGCGGCCCTGTCCCGCCCGACCGCCGCCTGACACCCGCCGCTCGCCTGACAGCGCGCCCCGGTCGGCCACCGCCTGACGCCCGACACCCGCTCGTCAGCCACCGCCTGGCCCCGCCGGCCGACCGGCCACCGCCGAACGCCGCCCGCCCGCCGACCGGCCGCGCCGTCAAGGGGCCCGGTGGTAGTCCCCTCCCCCGGCCTCGCCGCGCAGGAGCGGCGAGGCGGGCAGCTCGGGGGCGCGGCGTCGACTGCGCCACGCGTCGGCGATCGCGACCCCGGCCAGCATCGCGGCGACCGCCGCCAGCGCCGCCACCGGCGGGCCGAGGGTGAGCACCGGCGCCAGCAGGAGCAACGCCAGCATGCCGCTCCAGCGGGACCAGGACACCCGGCCGAAGATCTCGTACTCGAAGCGGGCGCGGGCGACCAGGAAGAGCGCCGGGCCGCCGACGACGAAGACCAGCCAGGCCGGGTCCGTCCGGCCGTACGGGTGCACGATCACCAGTTCGTAGCCGACGGCGGTGCTCAGCACGCCGACGACGATGACCAGGTGGGTGGCGGCGACGGAGGCGCCGACCCGCCCGGGTGACCGGGCGACCCGCAGCGCCTCGGCCAGCACGTGACCCGCCCGGTGGAAGTAGATCCGCCAGAGCAGCGCCGTCGTGACGAACGCGAGGGTGAACGCGCCGGCCCGGTCGGCGGTGAAGTCCGTGCCGCTGTACGTCAGCCCCATGACCAGGATGGTCTCCCCCAGCGAGATGAGGAAGATCTGCTGGTACCGGTCGGCGAGGTGCTCGCCGGCGATCATCCAGCCGGACGCGCGCGCCGGCCCGAGGCGGGGCAACGGCCAGCCGAGCACGAGGCCGGTGCCGTCGACGGCCAGCGCCAGCGCCCACAGTGGCAGGCGCAGCTCGTCCGGCGCGAACGCCCCGGCCAGCCAGGGCACGGCGCCCACGGCCGCCCAGGCGGCGAGCCGCAGCGGCACCGTACGGCGCGGATGGCGACGCAGCGCCGCGGCGATGACCAACGGCCGGCCCACCATCACGGCCAGGTACGCGAGCACGAACGGCAGCGCCCGTCCCTCGAACGCCCCGGGCAGCGCCACCGCCATCACCAGGGCGCCGAACATGGAGCCCACCACGACGAACTGGATCACCGACCGCTCCGGCTCGTACCGGCTGGTGACCCAGACGGTGATGGACCAGAGCAGCCAGAGGGCGAGGAAGAGCACGCCGGTGCGCCCGATCTCGACGACCAGCCCGGCGGCGGAGTCCCCGGCGCCGTCGACCAGGCGCAGCGAGACCCGGGTCAACGCGAAGACGAAGACCAGGTCGAAGAAGAGTTCCAGGAAGGTGGCCCGGGTCGAGCTGATCTCCGGGCGCAGCAGCTGCCTACCGCGTCGGTCCGTCATCGACTGCCCGTCGTCGCCATCCTGGCTACAACGACCGCCGCGACGCGGCGGTTGCGTCAGCCTTCGGCGGTCCTGGCCTTCGCCGCCGCCTTCATCTGCTGCTTGTACTCGCGCACCCGGCGCAGCGAGTCCTCGTCGACGACGTCGGCCACCGAGCGGTGGGCGTCCGCGTCGCCGTATCCGCCGGCCGCCTCCCGCCAGCCCTCCGGCGTGACCCCGAACCGCTTGCCGAGCAGGGCGACGAAGATCTGTGCCTTCTGCCGCCCGAAGCCCGGCAGGTCGGCGACGCGCCGGAGCAGCTCCCGGCCGTCGGCGACGCCGGACCAGAGCCGGGCCGCGTCGCCGTCGTACCGGTCGACGAGGACCCGGCACACGTCCTGCACCCGGGACGCCATGGCCTTCGGGAACCGGTGCAGCGCCGGCGGCTGGGCGAACACGGCGACCAGGGCCTCCGCGTCGCGCTCGGCGAGGTCGCGGGCGTCCAGGCCGCGTCCGAGCCGCTGCGTCAGCACGTACGGCGAGGAAAACGCCTTCTCCATCGTCACCTGCTGGTCGAGCACCATGCCCAGCAGCAGGGCCAGCGGATCCCGGTTGAGCAGGTCGTTGGCCTCGGGATCGATCGGCAGCGCCAGTGTCATGCTGCCATCCTGCCTGGACACGGCGGCGACCGACGGCATCTGCCCGACCCCGGCCGGGCGACGTGCTCGCGCGCCACACGCCGGCGGACCTGGCAGCCGCGCCACCGGCGCTCCCAGCACACCGGCAGGCGGCGGGCGACGTAGGCCGGCCCCGGGCGGTCCCAGCGCGCCGGCGGGCGGCGGGCGACGTCGTCCGGCGGCTTGGGCCGGAGTTGCCGGGTGGGCCGGCCCGGCGGGGGCGGCACCAGGCAGGATGGCGGCGTGGACGGACACGACATGCTGCTCTCCCCCGCCGGCGTCGAGGCGTTGCGGACCGCGCTGACCCGGGCGGGTTTCACCTCGAACGGGATCGCCACCCGGCTCGGCCCCCAGGCCACCGGCGGGATGGCCCGCAACGACTTCCGGGCCGCGCTGCGCGCCACGCGGGACGGTGACCCGCTCGACACGCTGATCCGGGTGTTCATCTGCGAGCAGACCGAGCCGGAGGCCGCGGTGGCCGCCGCGCTGGCGCCGCTGACGCTGGAGGAGGCGCTCGCCGGGGGCCTGGTCGAGCGGTACGGCGACGGGCTGCGGATGGGGCTGGACCTGGAGCCGTACGGGGACGACTGGTGGGTGCTCGCCGACGTGCCCGCCAGCGCCCGGCCGGGCCGCCCCCTGCACGCCGAGCACGTCCTCGGCATCGGCGGGGCGACCCAGACGCTGATCGGCGCAACCGTCCGCCGGCCCGTGGAGACCGCGCTGGACCTGGGCACCGGTTCGGGCGTCCAGGCGCTGCACCTGGCCACCCACGCCCGGCGGGTCACCGCCACCGACGTCTCCGCGCGGGCGCTGCGGTTCGCCGCCACGACGGCCGCCCTCAACGGCCAGGACTGGGAGCTGCTGCGCGGCGACATGGTCGCCCCCGTCGAGGGGCGCCGCTTCGACCTGGTGGTGAGCAACCCGCCGTTCGTGGTGGGGCCGGGCACCACCACGCACGTCTACCGGGACTCCGGCCGGGTCGGCGACGCGATCGGCGCGGAGCTGGCCGCCGCCGCGCCGGGCCTGCTCACCGAGGGCGGCACCATGCAGTACCTGGCCAACTGGGTGCACGTCACCGGCGAGGACTGGGGCGAGCGGGTCGCCGGCTGGTTCGCCGGGACCGGCCTGGACGCCTGGGTCATCCAGCGTGAGGTGGCCGACCCGATGGCGTACGTGAACCTGTGGCTCACCGACGTCGGCGAGAGCGCCGACCCGCGCCGGGCGGCCGACTGGCTGGACTGGTTCGACGCGCACAAGGTGGAGGCGATCGGCTTCGGCATCGTCTCGCTGCGCCGTTCGGGCCACGACGACCCGGTGGTCCGGGTGGAGGACCTGCGCCAGCGCGTGGAGGCGCCGCTGGGCGACCGGATCGGCGCCTGGTTCGACCGCCAGGACTGGCTTCGCGTACGCGACACCGACGACCTGCTCGCCGCGCGCTACCGGGCGGCCGAGGGCCTCCAGCTCCGGCAGGAGGCCACGATGGGCGACGAGGGCTGGGCGGTGGACCGGCAGGTGCTCGCGATGCCGCACGGGCTGCGCTGGACCGAGGAGATCGACCCCCTGGTGCTGGCCCTGGTCGGCGGGGCCGACGGGCGGCTGCCGCTGCGCGACCAGCTCGCCCTGCTCGCCGCCGCCCACGACGTCGCCCCGGAGGAGCTGGCCGACGCGGCCGGCCCGATCGTGGCGCATCTGGTCGAGCGCGGCTTCGTCGAGCCGGTGGACGGCTGATGCGGGCGGTGGTGCAGACCGTCGGCCGGGCCGCCGTGACGGTCGACGGCGAGGTGGTCGGCGCGATCGACGACGGGCTGCTGGTGCTGCTCGGGGTGACCCACACCGACACGGACGAGACGGCGCGCACGATGGCCCGCAAGGTGCACGAGCTGCGCATCCTCGACGAGGAGCGGTCGGCCGCCGACGTCGGCGCGCCGATCCTGGTGGTCAGCCAGTTCACCCTCTACGGCGACGCCCGCAAGGGACGCCGCCCGAGCTGGACGGCCGCCGCCCCGGCCGAGGTGGCGGAGCCGCTGGTGACGGCGGTCGTGACGGCGCTGCGGGACCGGGGCGCGACGGTGCGGACCGGCCGCTTCCGCGCCCACATGCTGGTGGAGAGCGTCAACGTCGGCCCCCGCACGGTCCTCCTCGACCTTTGACCCCCACTCCTCCCCCGCAGGCCCCAGTGCGGTTGATCATGAGGTTGTCGTGACACGCCGCGGCGGACGACGACAGCCTCATGATCAACCCGCGGCTGTGGGCGTGGGGAGGAGGGAGCGGGCCGGGGTCAGGAGAAGAGACCGCGACGCTGGAGGGACTGGCGGATCCAGCCGTCCAGTTGGGCCGTCCAGTCGGTGCGCTCGGCGGTGGCGTGGTCGATGGTGAAGCGGCCGAAGGCGTCCCGGCCCTCGGTGAAGAGGCCGCCGCGCTTGTCGAGCTCCAGCACCACCTGGATCTGCTGCGGGTCGGTGACGAACGTGACCTCGAGCTGGTTGATGGCGCCGGCGTACTGCGGGGCGGGGTAGAACTCGATCTCCTGGTAGAAGGGCAGGCTCTGCCGCACCCCGTAGATGTGGCCGCGCTCCACGTCGGCCCGGGCGAACCGGAAGCCCAACCGCAGGAACGCCTCCAGGATCTTCTGCTGGGACGGCAGCGGGTGCACCGCCACCGCGTCCAGGTCGCCCTTGTCGACCGACCGGGCCACCTCCAGCTCCGTACGCAGCCCCATCGTCATCCCGTGCAGGTGCTGCCCGTACAGCTCGGTCAGCGGCGTCTCCCACGGCACGGCGAAGCGGAACGGGATGTCGTGGCGCTGGCCCGGCTCCAACCGGAACGCGCCGGTGGCGGCCTGCCGGTGGAACTCCTGTGTGGTCTGGTAGTCGTTGTCGCCGCTCTCGACCTCGACGCGGGTGACCAGGCCCAGCGCGACGTAGGAGATGTCGACGGGATGGTCGCCGCCGGCCACGTGCACGACGCCCTCCAACTGGCCGCCGGGGCGGCAGTTCGGGTTCGCCAGCACCGTCTCGACCGACGGGCCACCCACGCCCATCGCCTGCATGAGCCGCTTGAAGACCACGACACCCTCCACAACCTGTTCCGGTGCGCCGACGTCGCCGGCGGGGTCGGCCCCACTGGCCGACCGCTGGCACGGTAACGGCATCCGGCAAGGAACGCCCGGCGACGGCCCGGGCACGCCGGGCAGGATCGCGACCGGATTCGTGTCGGGTCCCCGATCGCCTCACTCCCGTTTCACGCCCCGCCCGCCAAGCTGTGTGTCACACCGGCACCACTGGGCCGGAACGACGGCACAGACGTGGACACGGGGAGAAACCGAGATGGCCCTGCAGATGATGGAGCACCGGACGCGCCCGGCCGGCACCACCGAGGCCGACCACGCCACCGACACCCTGACCGACCTGGACGCGACCGACGAGCGCGGCGTCTCCACCGATCTGGTCCGGGCATACCTCAACGGGATCGGGCGGACGAAGCTGCTGACCGCCGCGCAGGAGGTCGACCTGGCCAAGCGGATCGAGGCCGGGCTGTTCGCCGAGGAGAAGCTGGCGACCTGCACCCCGGTCTCCGCCGACCTGCGGGCCGACCTGGAGCTGATCGTCGCGCAGGGCCGCGCGGCGAAGGACCACCTGCTGGAGGCGAACCTGCGTCTGGTGGTCAGCATCGCCAAGCGCTACACCGGCCGCGGGATGGCCTTCCTCGACCTGATCCAGGAGGGCAACCTCGGCCTGATCCGCGCGGTCGAGAAGTTCGACTACGCCAAGGGCTACAAGTTCTCCACCTACGCCACCTGGTGGATCCGGCAGGCGATCACCCGGGCGATGGCCGACCAGGCCCGCACCATCCGCATCCCGGTGCACATGGTCGAGCAGGTCAACCGCATGGTCCGCGCCCGCCGCGAGCTCGCCGTCTCGCTGGGCCGCGAGCCCACCGTCGCCGAGGTGGCCCGGGCGATGGAGATCCCGGAGTTCCAGGTGATCGAGCTGATCTCGTACGACCGGGAGCCGGTGAGCCTGGACCAGGCGGTCGGCGAGGACGGCGAGAGCGCGCTCGGCGACTTCGTCGCCGCGGTGGACCCGAGCGCCGAGCCGGGCGACGCCGCCGCGCAGGGCGAGCTGCGCAACGAGGTGAGCATCGTGCTGGCCACGCTCTCCCAGCGGGAGCAGGCGGTGATCCGGCTCCGGTTCGGTCTCGACGACGGCCGGCAGCGCACCCTCGATGAGGTGGGGCGGGAGTTCGGCCTGTCCCGTGAGCGGATCCGGCAGATCGAGAAGGTGACCCTGCTGAAGCTGCGCGCCCCGGAGCGGGCGCAGCGCCTGGAGGCGTACGCCTGCTGATTCTCCCAGCCACGTGAGGCCCCGGCGGTTCGCCGGGGCCTCACGTGCGTCGGCGCGCCGAGGCGGGTGCTTGACCGGGACCCGCGCACGGAGTAGAAACCAACTGGTTATGAAACCAGGAGGTTATCGAAAGTGGACACCGACGGCCTGGACGCCACCTTCGCGGCGTTGGCCGACCCGACCCGGCGGGCGATCCTGGCCCGGCTGGCGACCGGCGAGGCGACGGTCACCGAGCTGGCCGCGCCGTTCGCGATGAGCCAGCCCGCCGTCTCGAAGCACCTGCGGGTGCTGGAACGGGCCGGGCTGGTCAGCCGGGGGCGCGACGCGCAGCGGCGACCGTGCCGCCTGGAGGCACGCCCCCTGCGGGAGGCCACCGCCTGGCTTGCCGACTACCGCGACTACTGGGCCGAGAGCTACCAGCGCCTCGACGCCCTGCTCGACGACCTCCAGGCCGCCGAGCGGACCGCCACCGCCCCCGACGCGCCCCGGCGGGCTCCCAGTCCCGGACGGGACGAGGCCGGACGGGACGAGGCGGGCCGAGCCGGGCGGGACGGGACGCCGGGTGTGCGGCGGTGAGCGGGCCCGACGATCCGCTGGTGGTGCACGCCCCGGGCGACCGCGAGATCGTGCTGAGCCGGATGTTCGACGGCCCCGCGCCCCTGGTCTTCGCCGCCTTCACCCGCCCGGAGCTGCTGGTCCGTTGGTACGGCGCGCGCGGCTGGCGGCTGGTCGAATGCGAGGTGGACCTGCGGGTCGGCGGGCGATGGCGATTCGTCTCGGCGGGGCCGGGCGGCGAGCGGATGGGCCAGAGCGGGGTGTACCAGCAGGTCGAGCCGCCCCGGCGGCTGGTCTGCACGGAGCTCTTCGACGACCAGTCCTACCCGGGCGAGACCCTGGTCGCCCACGATTTCACCGAGCTCGTCGGGCGGACCACGGTCACCACCACGCTGCGCTACGCCACGGCCGAGGGCCGGGACAGAGTGCTGCGCTACCCGATGGCCCGCGGCGTCGGGGAGAGCTTCGCCCGCCTCGCCGACCTGCTGCGCCACACATCGACGACACGAGAAGAGGCACCGTGAACTGGACCCTGGAAGTGGTGGTCGTCCCCGTCTCCGACGTGGACCGGGCCAAGGCGTTCTACGCCGACCAGCTCGGCTTCGTCGTGGACCACGACACCGTGATCAGCGACGACGCGCGGATCGTGCAGCTCACCCCGCGCGGCTCGGGCTGCTCCATCGTGATCGGCAAGGGCGTGCTGCCGGACATGCCGCCGGGCTCCCTCAAGGGCCTCCAACTGGTCGTGCCGGACCTGCACAAGGCGCGGGCCGAGCTGGTCGAGCGGGGCATGCGGGTCAGCGAGATCCAGGTGGTGGGCAAGAACCCGCGCCCGGTGCCGGACCCGTTGGACAACATCGGCTTCGTCCACTTCACCGACCCGGACGGCAACGCCTGGGCCGTGCAGCAGATCTCCGAACGGGCCTGACCGCCCGCCGTCGCCCCGCATCCACCTCAGTCGCGGACGGGGATCCCGTCCACACAGCCGGCGGGGCCGGTGTCGGGGCGGGGGTTCCCGTCCTCACAGGCGGCGGGGGCCGGTGTCGGGGCGGGCGACGGCGGAGCCGACCCGGACGGTGGCGTGCAGCACGGAGATGCCGTCCGGGCGGGCCAGCACCGGGTTGAGCGTCAGCGCGCGGACCCGGGGCTGCTCGTCGGCGAGCCGGCCGACCCGCAGCAGCAGGTCGGCCAGCGCAGCCCGGTCCACCGGCACCGCGCCCCGGTGCCCGCGCAGCAGCGGCGCCGCCCGCGGCTCGTCGACCAGCTCGGCCGCGTCCAGGTCGGTCAGCGGCACCGCCCGCCAGGCCCGGTCGCCCAGCAGCTCGGTGGCGACACCGCCGAGACCGAAGCCGACCACCGGGCCGAACGCCGGGTCCTCGACCAGCTCGACCACGCAGGCCACGCCCGGCGGCACCATCGGCTGGACCAGCACGTCCGCGCCGAAGACCGCCGCCATCTCCGCGTACGCGCGGTGCACCGTGGCCGCGTCGGGCAGGTCGAGCCGGACCGCGCCGAGGTCGAGCCGGTGCCGCAGACCGGGGGCGGCGGCCTTGAGGGCCACCGGGAACCCGAGCCGGGCCGCCGCGTCCACGGCCTCCCCCGCCGAACGCGCCGGCACCGACTCGACCACGTCGATGCCGTACGCCGCCAGCAGCCCCGCCGGGTCGAGGGCCTCCGGCCGCAGCGCCGCGTGCGCGGCCTCCCGGTCGACCCGGGACAGCTCCGGCGGCACGCCCGCCGGGCGGCGGAGCCAGTCGGCGTACGCGGCGACCCGGGCGAGGGCGCGGACGGCCTCCTCCACGCTCGGGTACGCGGGCACCCCGGCCGGCGCCCGGCCGACCAGGAACGTCGCCACGGTCGGCTTGCCGGCGGCGAGGGCGGCCGGCAGGGCGGCGGTGAAGTCCGCCTCTGTGTCGGTGAGCTGCCCGGGCAGCGGCGGGGCGAAGACCACCACCAGCGCGTCCACGCCCTCGTC
>NZ_JBSGDY010000168.1:0-13211 GCF_053602615.1 Micromonospora sp. NPDC004336 | reverse complement strand
GCGGCCGCCGGGCGCCCGGCGGGCTCGCTCGTGGCCGCGCGGGTGAGCGGCACCGTCAGCCCCGGCCGCTGCGGGTCAGCACGAAGCCGAGCGGGGTGACCCCGGCGGCGCGCAGCCGCTCCACGAGCCGGCGCAGGTCGTTCTGCCGGGTGCGGTCGCGCTCGACCACCACGACGGCGGTGCCCTGCCGGGCGACGGCGACGCCGCGCTCGTCGGACTCGGCCGGCGGGGCGTTGAAGAGCACGAGGCTGTGGTCGGCGCCCTGCCGCCAGGTGCCGAACCGGACGCTGCCCGCGCCCACGCTCACCGGGTCGGCGCCCGTCACCCGGCTCTTGTCGCCGGTCACCACCCCGGCGACGCGGGGCAGGGTGAGCGTGGCGTCCGGATCGGTGGAGGGGCGCGCGCCGGGCGGGTGCGGCGACGGCCGGCGGGCCGGCGGCTGCGCGGGCGACCCGCCGGCCGCCTCGTCGGTGGAGCCGGCCACGCGGGGCTTCGGGACGGCCGGGCGGGACGGGTCGGCCGCGGCGGGCAGCCGCTCCCGGTCGGCGAGCACGGTACCGCGCAGCCGCTCGGCGCGGCCGCTGTCGTCGGCGACGAAGACCTCCCGCCCGGCGGCCGCCAGGGCGACGGCCAGCCCGGCGGTGATGGCCGTCGGATCCTCCTCGCGGGCCGTCAGCAGCGACACCCGGGCGGGCTGGCGCACCCGCTCGGCGATGGCCATCGCCACGTACCGGATGTCGGCGTCGACCGCCTCCTTGCCGCCGCGCCACCGGCGGCTGCGGACGGTGCCGAGCAGGGGCAGGCCGGTGGCGTCGCGGCCGTCGTCGACGGACCGGATCCGCCGGTCGAGCGACTCCCAGGCGTACGCCAGCACCACGCCGAGCAGCGTCCCGCCGAGCAGGCCGGCGAGCACGAGGAGCGGGCGGTTCCCGGCGGAGGACGCGAGGGCCCGCTCGGCGGTCTGGGTGACCCAGCCGGGGTTCACGTCGACCGCGGCGATCTCGGTGCGCGCCGCGTTGAGCTGGGTGAGCTGGTTGTTGATGCCGGCGAGCTCGGTCACCGCCGCGTCGACGGCGCCCTCCCGAGCGTTGTTGACGCGCTTCTGCAGGGCGGCCTGCTGGGCGGCGACCTTGCTGATGCTCTCGTCGTACGAGCGCAGCATCTCCTCGCGCTGCTTCTCGTACATCGCCCGGCGCACCTCCAGGTAGGCGCGGGCGGCCAGGTTGACGCCCTCGACGGCCTGCTCGGCGGTCGGGGCCTGGTAGACGAAGCGCAGGATCTGCCCGCCCGTGGGCACCTCCACCTCCAGGGCGTCGCGCACCGCCCGCGGATCCTGCCCGCCCGCGTCGGCCAGCCGCTGCACCACCTCGGTGCCGGTGGCGATGCCGCTCTCCACGTTCATGTTGACCGCCCGGTCGGCGTTGGCCCCGCTCGGGGTGAACGCGTCGGTGACGACGGGCCGGACCGCCACGACCGCGCTGGCGGTCACCGCGGCGGGAACGAGGAGCACGTAGCCGATCGCGGCGACCAGGCCGAGCGCGGCGACGGCCGCCACCAGCCGGACCCGGTGCACCGGGACGCGGAGCACGTCGGTCAGCGTGACGGTGCGGCCCGCCCCGCCACCGTTGGCGGGGGCGTCGGTGGACCAGGAGCCGCCAGGAGTGTCAGTCATGGAACTTCTTCACCGTCTGTTGTGGATTTCCGGCGACCACGACCCCCGGCGGCACGTCCGTGCGGACCACCGTGGCGGCGCCCACGACACTGTCCCGGCCGATCCGCACGCCCTTCATCACCAGGGCGTGCGCCCCGATCCACACGTTGTCCTCGATCGTGATCGGGGCGCGGGTGGCCGGCACGGGCGGGTCGTGCCGCCGCTCGGGCGGCAGGTTGTGGAAGTCGTTGTCCAGCAGCTCGCAGTCCGAGAGCAGGCACCGGTCGCCGATCGTGACCGACGTCCAGGTGCCGATCCAGGTGGCGTTGAGCAGGCAGTCGGCGCCGACGGTGACCTCGCCGGGCCCGGCGAAGCGGACCAGCTTGTTGAGCCGGGTGCGGTCGCCGATGCTCACCCGTACGCCCCGGCGCAGGCGGATCCGGCCGCGGATCTCCACGCCCCGGCCGAGTGTCAGCCGGCGATAGCGCAACCGGTACCAGCCGCGTTTGACCGCGAAGACCGCCCGCACCGCGAGCCCCCGGGGGAGACCACCCGCGCCGACCAACGACCCTCCCTACGTCGCGGGGCCGGCGACGGCTGATCCGTCGCCGGCCCAACGTGAACAATCTACCGATGTCCGTTACGAACGGTTGACCCTCACTGCACGGAGAAGAACGTCGACGGGGTGGACCAGGCCACACCGGCCGCCGCCGGGGCGACTACGGTCGCCGCCGTCCCGTCGACCGCCGGGGCGGCCGTCGGGTCGAACGGGACGCTGCGCAGCGTCCCGTCGGTGGCGCCGTACACGATCCTCCCGGCCACCCAGGCCATGCCGCGCACGGTCGACCAGGTGACCCCGGTGGTGGGCAGCGTGAACTCGGTGGCGCCGAGGTAGTTGCCGTCGATCTCGAAGTAGCGGTAGTAGAGGCCGCTGGCGCCCGTGCGGGTGTAGTAGAGGCGACCGTCGAGATAGAACGCCCCGGTCATCGCCGCCGGATTGAACCAGTCGTTGTAGCCGGACGCCTCCCAGGGCGCACCGATCGCCCCGCCGTTGAACATCGAGATGTCGATCCGGCTGCCGGTGGGGGTGCCGGCGACCGTGTGCGACCAGTAGATCCGGTCGGCCACCCGCCAGGTCGCGCCGGCGGCGGTGTAGTTGGGCTGGCTCACGGCGGTCGGGGCGCCGACGCCGGTGCCGTCGAACGGGACCCGGGCCAGCTGGCCGGGGCCGGTGCCCACGTAGAGGTTGCCGGCGGCCTCGGTCGGCGCGTTCTTCGGGGTGATGGTGCGCCCGCCGGTCAGCGGGAACATGCCGAGCCGGCCGTGGTACTCGTTGCCCATCCCGTCGGAGTTGTGGCCGAAGTAGAGGCCGTCGCTGCCGCGCCAGAGCACCGGCACCGACGAGCCCCAGTTGCTGGTGCCGGCCGGCATGGAGGCGCTGCCGCTGCGGCGCGGGTTCCAGTTGACCGGCATGCCGGTGGCCGGGGTGACCGCGGCGATGCCGAGCCGGTCGATGGCGCCGGCGCCGGCCTGGTCGCTGGCGTTCGGGTTGTTCAGCCAGCGGAAGTGCCCACCGAGGTAGATGACGTTGTCGGCGACCTCGACGGAGGTGATGGTGTCGTTGCCGGTGTAGTCGACCCAGGTGCCGAGCTGCCCGGCGCCCCGGGCGGCGGTCTCGAACCGCACCAGCGCGTCGCAGTACGCGGCCGGCCAGCCCGCGCCGCCGTTGGTGCCGACGACGAACCAGCTGCCGTCGCCGCCGAACTTGACGTCCTGCACGTAGTGCACGAAGGTCGCCGGGGCCGCGCACGGCGGGACGAACTTCTCGGTGCTCCAGTTCAGCACGGTCGGCGTGCCCGACAGGTCGACCAGCGCCATCTGGTTGCGCGGCAGGTCGTTGACGTAGAGGAAGTTGCCGCCGACGGCCAACGTGCCGCCGTCGGGCGAGACGTCGATGGTCCACACGTACGAGGTGGTGCTGTGGCGCCCGACGGTGGCGTCGACGTTGAAGGTCGGGTCGATGGCGCCGGTCGTGGCGTTGAGCCGGCCGAGACCGGCGTGCGCGGTGCCGTTGAGCCAGTTGAAGGCCCCGGCCACGTAGAGCCAGTTGCCGTGCAGCGCGAGGTCACGCACCGTGCCGCCGTCGGAGCGGCCGACCCAGCTGTCGACGATCGCGCCGGTGGTCGGGTTCAGCGCCACCAGGTTCTTGCGGGAGACGCCGTTGACGGTCTTGAAGGCGCCGCCGACGATCAGCGTGCCGCCGGGCCCGGCGACCAGCGTGTTGACGGCCCCGTCGAGCACCGGCAGGAAGGCGGTGGAGATCGTCCCGGTGGCCCGGTCGTACGCGAAGAGGTAGCGCTGGGTGGTCCACGCCGCGCTGGCGGTCTGCCGGATCTGGGTGAAGCTGCCGCCGACGTACACCATGGAGCCGACCTGGGCGAAGGCGCGGGTCTCGCCGTCCCTGGCGTGGGGTGTGGCGTCGGCGGGGTTCGCCGAGACCAGGGTGGCCGGTTCGGGTGCCGGCACCACGGCGGCCGACGCCCCGGTGGGAACGGTCAGCACGGCGGCGAGGGTCACCAGGCTGACCACCGCCGCCCGGGTGCGGAATCCGGCGGATCGCCGAGAGATCGGAATTCCGGGCACGCTACGCCTCCAAGGTGGAAGAGAACCCGCGTAGCGTGCCCTGCCGACCCCGGTCGGCGATATCCGCCGATTGGGCGGGGACGCGTCGGTTCCACGACAGCGGGCGCGACGAGTCGGATGTCCGACTCGCCGCGACCGCCGTCGGTTGCCTGGCGACTACGTCACGTCAGCGGCTCCCTCCGGTGGGCTGCCGCAGGTAGCTGTCGCGCCCGGCGCGGGCGAACCCGGCCACCGCGGACGCGTCGTGGTTCATCGTCATGTCGCAGGTGCTCGTCCGGCGGGTCATGCCGGCGGAGTTGAAGTAGATCGCCGCCTTGATCTTCGGGTGCGCCTTGAGCGCCGCCGGGAACTCCTCGAACCAGCGCCGCTTCGCGTCCGGGTCGGCCGCGTCGAAGTTGGTGCCGAACTCGGCCAGCATCCGCGGCTTGCCGACCCCGAGGCGGTGCTCGTCGAGCCACCGGTAGAAGCCGCCGATGGTGGTGGCCGGGCTCTTCCACACCTTGCTGCCGTTGCAGACGTGGAAGTTGTACGGGTCGTAGCCCACCCAGTCGACGTAACGGTCGCCCGGGTAGAGCCCGGCGTACCGGTCGTGGTGGCCGGACCAGCCCATCATCGTCCACACCCAGACGGCGTTGTGCGCGCCCGCGGCGGCGAACCGGTCGTGCACGTGCCGCCAGGCGCGGACGAAGTCGGCGTCGCTGCCCTTCTCCGGCTCGTCCTCCGGCTCGTGGTCGAAGCCCATGAAGACCGGCACGCCGGTGTCCCGGATCCGGCCGGCGACCGCGTCGATGGTGGCGTCGTACCGGCCGCTGTAGACGTCCCGCCAGGTGAGCACGGCTCCGGAGGAGAACACGCGGGACTCCCAGGCGAAGAACATCAGCCGCCCCTCGCGCATCTGCTGCCGCTGGTAGGCGTCCGGGAAGGCGCCGTTGCTGCCGGCGTTGGAGAAGTCGTGGTAGCGGTGCACGATGTCGAAGTTCCGCCCGACCTGCGCCTCCACCTCCGCGACGGCGGCGCCGTGGTCCCACCCGTCGGCCGCGCTGGCCGGCGAGTACATCCCCCACCAGGCGCCGCAGGAGGGCACGAGCTTGCCGGACACCTCGCCGCACCGGCCGGTGCCGCCCGAGGGGCTGGCCGACGGGCTCGGCGTGCGGGTCGGGCTGGCGCTGGGCGTCGGTTTCGGCGCGGGCGTCGGCGCCAGGGTCCGGCTCGGGGCGGGCGCGGCGCTGGTCACCACCGGCGTGGCCGGGGCGCCGCCGTCGTAGCGGATCTCCAGGCGTGGGCGCAGGTCGGGATCGCGGTGCTCCGTCGACGCCCAGTAGATCCGGGTCTCCAGGCCGGCCTGCGCCAGCGACACCGTCCAGGTGCCGTTGCCGGTGACCAGCCCCGACACGTCCCACTCGTTGAACCCGGGCGTCACCCCGGAGACGGTGTCCAGGGCCGGGCCCGCCGGCGCGGGCGCCGGGCGCGCCGCGCCGGCGTCGACCGTGGCGGCGTGGGCGGTCACGGTCGCGGGGAACTTCTGCCACGCGTGCACGCGCAGCGTGGCCCGCACGTTGACGGCCGACGCCGGCAGCGTGGTCACCGCGAAGCGGACGACCGCCTCCCGGGCACCGCGCGGGTTGCCGTCGCAGGGCGCCGGGCAGGTCGCCAGCGTGGTCTTCGCGCCGTTGTCGCCGTCCTGCGGCACCGTCGTCGCCGTGGTGTCCGCCACCGCCGGGATCGACAGGTCGTCGGCGGCCAGCAGCGGCATCGTGCCGGCCACGATGCCGGCGACGACGGTGGCGCCGACCACGCCGAACACCGCGGCCTTGCGCCGTGGGCCGCGGTTGCGGGTGAGGCGGTGCAGTCCGTGCCTGCTCAAGGGACACTCCCTGTGTCTGGGACGGTGACGGTCAGCAGCGTAACCACGACCACCACACGACGTGCGCAGGACAGCCGGACGTAAGCGCGTCTTAACCGTCGCCTAAGGATGCCCTGGAAGGCCACAGGGGACACTCCCCGTCCCACGGTGGGGCCGGGGCGCGCGGCCAGGCCGTCGCCCAGCGGCCGGCCGAGCAGGCCCGTGACGCCGGTCAGGGGCGGTCAGGCGGCGCGGGCGGCGGCCAGCGCGGCGGCCATCGCCGCCCGGGGCGCGGCGACGCCCGTGAAGTGCTCGAACTGGCCCACCGCCTGGGCCAGGAGCAGGTCGAGCCCGGAGACGATCCGGCAGCCGGCGGCCTCGGCCGAGGCGGCCAGCGGCGTCGGCCACGGGTCGTAGAGCGCGTCGAAGAGCACCGACTCCGGCCGCCAGGCCACCGCGCCGGCGAGCGGGTCGGCGACCCCCTTCGGCACGGTGGAGACCACCACGTCGGCGCGGCACCGGTCGGCCGCGTCGGCCCAGGGCGCGCCGGCCAGCTCCACGCCGACCGCGCGCGCCACGGGGCGCAACTCCCCGACCGCCTCCGGCCGGCGGGCCACCACGGTCACAGAGCGGGCGGCCAGCCGCCCGGCCGCCGCCACCGCCGCCCGCGCGGTGCCGCCCGCGCCCAGCACCGTCACCGTCGCGCCGGGGCGCACCCCGGCCTCGGCGAGCACCTCGACCATGCCGACGACGTCGGTGTTGTCGGCGTACCAGGAGCCGTCCGGTCGGCGTACCAGCGTGTTGGCGGCGCCGACCGCGGCGGCGACCGGCGAGACCTCGGCGGCCACCGCGAGCGCCGCCTCCTTGCCCGGCATGGTCACCGACAGCCCGGCCCACTCCGGGCCGAGGCCGGCGACCACGGCCGGCAACTCCGCCGCCGCGCACTCGATCCGGGTGTACGACCACCCGGTCAGCCCCGCCGCCGCGTAGCCGGCATGGTGGATCACCGGGGAGAGGGAGTGCGCGATCGGCTTGCCGAGCACCCCCGCCCGCCGTGCCGCCGTCATGGGATGATCCCGGCCTCCCGGGCCTTGTCCTCGTTCTTCTTCTGCTCCGCGTAGGTCTCGGCGAACGCCGAGTGGCCCTTGTCGTCGATCGCCACGAAGAAGAGCCACTTGCCGTCCGGCGGGTCCATCGCGCCCTCCATGGCCTGCTTGCCGGGGTTGTTGATCGGCGTGGGCACGAGGCCGCGCAGCTTGCGGTTGTACGGGTTCTTCGGGTTGTCCAGGTCGGCGGTCGTCATCTGCCCGGACGTCTTGGTCTTCTGCCCGGTCGACTCCAGGTAGTAGTTGACCGTGACGTCCATCTCCAGACAGTTGCAGGGGAAGTCGCCGAACACCCGGTTGTAGGCGACCCGGGCCACCTTGCCCAGGTCGTCGGGGTTTCCCGCCTCGGCCTGCGCCAGCGACGCGACGATCAGCGCCTCGTACGGGGTGATGCCGCCGCGCTCCTTCTGCACCCGGTCGGCGAACTTCATCTCGCCGGTCACGCTGAGGAAGTTCTCCACCATCAGCTCGATGATCGTCTCGGCGGTCGCCTTCGGCGGGATCTCGTAGGTGTCCGGGTAGAGGAAGCCCTCGATCGACGGCTTGACCTTCTTGCCGTCGCTGCGCTTGAACCACCAGTCCGGCACGCCCCGCGCGATGGGGTCCTTCGCGGCCGTCTCGAACTCCTTGACCGGGATCTTGGTCTTCTCCGAGAGCAGCTTGTAGACGTTCTTCGCCGTCCGGCCCTCCGGAATCGTCACCCCGTTGACGATCCGGTTCTTCAGGTCGAGCATCGCGGTGACCGCGCTCTCGCCGCTCATCTGCTTGCGCAGCTTGTAGGTGCCCGGCTGGATGTTCTTGCTGCGCGAGTTGGCCTCGGCCGCCTCGACGAACGCCTTGGCGCTCTTGACCACGCCGGCGGCGACGAGGGCGTCGGCCATGTCGGCGATCAACGCGCCCTGCTTGATCTCGACGGTCACCTCGCCGGTGCCGCTGCCGTCGTAGTCGGGCGTGACGAAGTAGTTCTGGATCCGGTCGAAGCCGTAGAAGGCCCCGCCCCCGATCCCGCCCAGCAGGACCAGGGCGAGCAGCAGGGCAAGGACGGTCCTGCCCCGGCCGCCGCCGGAGCCGCCGTTGCGCTTACGCATCGCGCTGCGCCGGTGCTTCCCCTTCTCCCCCCGCTCCTGCTCGTCGAACCCGAGGTCCAGATCGTCGATCATCGCGTCCGCCTCCGCTGCGCGTCCAGCCAGCTCTGCAGAATCTCCACCGCGGCAGCCTGGTCGACCACCGCCCGTTGCCGTTTACCTCGGACACCACGCTCGGCAAGCCTACGAGACGCCACGACGGTGGACATCCTCTCGTCGGTGAGCGCCACCGGAACGGGCGCTATTACATCGGCCAGTCGGTCAGCGTACGCCTTCACGTGTACGGCCGCCGGGCCGTGCTTGCCGGCGAGATCGACCGGTAGGCCGACGACGACCTCGACCGCCTCGTGCTCGGCCACCAGCGCGGCGAGTTCGGCGACGTCGCTCGGCACTGCGTCCGGGCCCGCCGTGAGGTCGCGGGCGAGGGTCACCAACGGGGTGGCCAGCACCCCGTGCGGGTCGGAGCGCGACACCCCCACCCGGACCTGCCCGACGTCCACCCCGAGCCGGACGCCACGGGACAACTCGCTCACTTTCGGTGACTCCCCCCGAAACGGCGAACCAGGGCGGACCGCCCCGGTCCGCCCTGGTCGCTGCGGTCTGGCCTCACGCCCCGGCGATCGCCTTCTCGACCGTGAGCAACAGGTTCGGCGCTTCCGCCGCCGGCAGGCCGCCGCCCTGGGCGAGGTCGGGGCTGCCGCCGCCGCGCCCGGAGAAGGCCGCCTTCACCAGGTCCGCGGCGGACAGGCCCCGGCTGCGGGCCGCCGGGTTCACCGCGACCACGAGGGAGGCCTTGCCTCCTGCCCGGGCCGCCACCGCGACGATCGCCGGCCGCGCCGGGTCGATCTTGCCCCGGATCTCCTGGGCCAGGGTCCGCACGTCGTTGCCGGCCGCGCCCTCCGGCGCCTCCGTGCCCACGTACGCGACCCCGCGCACGTCCCTGGCCTGCGCGGCGAGCGCCGCCGCGCCGCCCAGCACCAGCTGGGCCCGCAGCTTCTCCAGCTCCTTCTCCGCGTCGCGCAGCTGGGTCACGGTCTGCTCGACCCGGTCGGCGACCTGGTCGTTGGGCACCCGGTACAGCTCGGCGAGGCGGGACACCAGCAGGTGCTCGCGGGCCAGGAAGTTGAAGGCGTCCATGCCGACCAGCGCCTCGACCCGGCGCACGCCGGAACCGATCGACGACTCGGAGAGGATCTTGACCAGGCCGAGCTGGCCGGAGCGGGCGACGTGCGTGCCGCCGCACAGCTCCCGGGCGTAGTCGCCGACCTCGACGACCCGCACCTCCTCGCCGTACTTCTCGCCGAACAGCGCCATCGCGCCGATCCGCCGCGCCTCCTCCAGCGAGGTGATGAAGGCGTGCACCTCCAGGTCGGCGAGGAGCACCTCGTTGACCTGCTGCTCCACGTCGCGCAGGACGCTCTGCGCCACCCCGGTCGGGGTGTTGAAGTCGAACCGCAGCCGGCCCGGGGCGTTCAGCGAGCCGGCCTGGGTGGCGGACTCGCCGAGGAAGTTGCGCATGGTCTGGTGCACCAGGTGCGTGGCGGTGTGCGACCGGGAGATCGCCCGCCGGCGGGTGGTGTCGATCTCGGCGAAGCCGGTCTCCCCCGCCCGCACCTCGCCCCGGACCACCCGGGCACGGTGCACGATCAGGCCGGGCACCGGCTGCTGCACGTCGAGCACCTCGACCTGGCCGCCGCCGACGGTGATCATGCCCAGGTCGGGCTGCTGCCCGCCGCCCTCGGCGTAGAACGGGGTGGCGTCGAGCACCAGCTCGACCGTGTCGCCCTCGACCGCCGCCCGGCGGGGGCCGTCGACGCCGAGCACCGCCCGCACCGTCGACTCCCGGGACACCTCGCTGTAGCCGGTGAACGTCACCGGGCCGCCCGAGTCGAGCACCGACCGGTACGCCGACAGGTCGGTGTGCCCGGTCTTGCGCGCCTGCGCGTCGGCCTTGGCGCGGGCCCGCTGGTCGGCCATCAGCCGGCGGAAGCCCTCCGCGTCGACCGCCAAGCCCTGCTCGGCCGCGATCTCCAGCGTCAGGTCGATCGGGAAGCCGTACGTGTCGTGCAGCTGGAACGCCTTCTCGCCGGAGAGCGCCTTCCCGCCGGCGGTCCGGGTCTCGGAGATCGCCGTGTCCAGGATCGTGGTGCCGGCGCGCAGGGTGGACAGGAAGGCGTCCTCCTCCGCGTACGCGTAGTCGGCGATCCGGTCGAAGTCGGCGGCCAGCTCGGGGTAGGACGGGGACATGCAGTCCCGGGCCACCGGCAGCAGCTCAGGCAGCGCCCGCTCCTGCCAGCCGAGCAGCCGCACGGCGCGGATCGCCCGGCGCATGATGCGGCGCAGCACGTAGCCGCGCCCCTCGTTGCTCGGGGTGACCCCGTCGCCGATCAGCATCAGCGCGGTGCGCACGTGGTCGGCGACCACCCGCAGCCGCACGTCGTCGGGGTGCGACTCGCTGGCGACGTGACCCGAGTGGGCGCCGTAGCGCTTGCCGGTCAGCTCGGCGGCCCGGTCGAGGATCGGCCGGACCTCGTCGATCTCGTAGAGGTTGTCGACGCCCTGGAGGATGGAGGCCATCCGCTCCAGGCCCATGCCGGTGTCGATGTTCTTCGCCGGCAGGTCCCCGAGGATCGGGTAGTCCTCCTTGCCGGTGCCCGGGCCCCGCTCGAACTGCATGAAGACGAGGTTCCAGAACTCCATGTAGCGGTCCTCGTCGACCGCCGGGCCGCCCTCGCGGCCGTACTCGGGGCCGCGGTCGTAGAACAACTCGGAGCACGGGCCGCACGGGCCGGGGATGCCCATCGACCAGAAGTTGTCCGCCTTGCCCCGGCGCACGATCCGCTCGACGGGCACGCCCACCGACCGCCAGATCTCGAACGCCTCGTCGTCGTCCAGGTAGACCGTCGGCCAGACCCGCTCCGGGTCGAGGCCGAAGCCACCCTGCTCCTGCGGCTTCGTGACCAGGTCCCAGGCGAGCGGGATCGCCCCGTCCTTGAAGTAGTCACCGAAGGAGAAGTTGCCGTTCATCTGGAAGAACGTGCCGTGCCGGCTGGTCTTGCCGACCTCGTCGATGTCGGGCGTGCGGATGCACTTCTGCACGCTCACCGCCCGCCGGTACGGCGCGGCCTGCTGCCCCAGGAAGTAGGGGACGAACTGCACCATGCCGGCGTTGACGAACAGCAGGTTCGGGTCGCTGATGGCGGGCAGCGGAGCGGACGGCACCACGGCGTGTCCGTTCGCCTCGAAGTGGGCGAGGTACCGCCGCTTGATCTCCGCCGTCTTCATCGCTGGTGTTCCTCCGGAAAGATCTCTCGGTCGCCGATGCGCGGGTCCTCCCGCAGCTCGGCGAACTGGTCGTCGAACGCCTCGCCCTGGGCGAACGCCTCGTGGATCTCCTGCTCGCGCTCGGCCATCGCGACCCGGACGTCCTCCACGAAGCTACGCAGCGACTCCGCCAGCCCGCCAGCGGATTCGGTCAGGGTGCTGGCGATGCCGGCCGGGGTGTACGCCTGCGCGGTGCGGGTCGCCTTGCGGACCACGACCACGCCGACGGCCAGCCCGATGCCGAGCCAGAACAAGCGCCTCATACTCCCAGCTCCTCCTGGTGTGGCCGTCAGCGGTTGCCGCGCTTGGCGGCCCGTCGCTGCTGCTTGATGGTGTCGCGCACCTCGCGCTCGGTCTCGGCGTGCCGGCGGGCGGAGGCGGCCTTGCGGACGCCGTAGCCGAAGGCGGCCACCTTGACCAACGGGTTGGCCGCGGCGGCGGAGACGACGGTCGCCAGGTTGGCGACGTTGGCGGTGACGTTCTGCGCGTGGCTGGTCATGGTGTCGACCTTCGCGAGCTGCAGGTTCACCCCGTCCAGCGAGGTCTGCACCTGCTCCAGGGCGGTGTTCACGTTCTTCACCGTGGTGTTCACGTCGCCCAGCAGCGGCGCGGTCCGGTCGTTGAGGTCGTTGATCATCCGGGTGGTGGCGTCCACGGTGTGCCGCAGCCGCAGGATGGGCAGCGTCAGGATCAACACCAGCATCGCGAACGCGATCGCCGCGATCAGTGCCGCGACCTCTCCAAAGTCCACGCCTGTCCTCCTCAAGCAGGGTTCCGGGGACGGGACGTCCCCGGAACGCGCGACCGTTGTGCCCACACCGCCGCTCGGCGACCGCACGGGTCAGCGGGAGCTGGCGGATCCGCCAGCCCCAGACCCTACCGTCCGTGATGGAAACCGGCTCAGGACGGTGAGGGTGTCGGTTCGCCGAGCGGATCCTCGCTGAGCGTCGGGAACGGATCCTCACCGGTGAGCGACGGGTCGATGCTCGGCTGTGGCCGGGTCCGGTCGTCGTCGATCGCGTTGCGGACCTTCACCGACACCAACGATCCGGTGCACTGCTGCGCAGCGGTCGAGGGGTCGGCAGACGGCACGACGGCCGGCTCCCCGTCCACCGGCGGCGGCACGCACGCCGGCTCGCGCACCCAGAGGTCGAGGGTCAGCTCGTCCCGGCGCCAGCAGGTGTAGCGGCCCTTCGACTGCTGTTCGGGGCAGCGGGTCACCTGCCACGGCCGCCAACCGTCCTCGGTCAGCGCCCGCTCGTAGACCTGCGCCGTCTCCTCCGGTGACCGCTCGGAGGTGACGGTGCGTTCGCGCAGCCGGCAGTCGAGCAGGCACCAGCGGCTGCCGCTGACGTCGTCCACCGTCTTCACCGCCGCCCAGCCGGGCACGTTCAGCTCGTCGAGCGTGTCGAAGACCGGGTCCCGGCTGAGGGTGCGGATGCCGAAGAAGACCGGGATGGCGCCGAGGAGCAGCACGCTGACCAGCGCGAGCACGCCCATCCGCAGCCGCCGCCGCTCGCGCATCTGCCGCCGCAGCTCCGACCGCGCGCCGCGCAGCC